>NZ_ASPS01000014.1:0-108640 GCF_000517865.1 Paenibacillus sp. FSL R7-269 | reverse complement strand
AAGAAGCGATATAACAGATAAGAGTCATGTAACAGACAAACCCCCGCCATTTTCAGTGAGATACTGAGAATGGCGGGTTTTTTTTAGATCGGGTTTAGCATTACTGTCTAGTAGTATTACTGCAAGTTGCAAGTCGATTACGAGCGGCCCGCTTTAGCCGCTGGACGGCTGGACGGACGACCGCTCTGGCTGCCGCCAGGTCTGCTGCCTGATGGGTTTGAACGGCCATATGAGCCGCCGGGTGATTTCTGACTCTGGATGCCACTAGGACGGCCGCTGGCATTAGCCTGACTCCCCGAAGCACCTCTCGCTCCACCGCCAGCATACCCGCTGCCCGATGCACTTCTAGTTCCACCGCCTGCATTACCGCTGCCCGATGCACCCTTAGCGCCACCTGCGTTACTGCCGCCCTGCTGTTTGCCTTGTGCGAACCATTCCGACTTCGGCTTGCGGGGCGGATTCGTCTTGGCTTTCTGCGACGGTTTGACCGGTGCTTTGCCGGGACGGTCTGCCAGCAATGCCAGATTGCTCTTAGACATCGGGTACGCATGATCCTTGACCTCCGGAATCGTCTTGCCGATCAGCTTCTGGATATCCTTCAGATACGGAATTTCCTCCGCTTCGCACAGCGAGATGGCGATACCGCTCATCCCCGCACGGCCGGTCCGGCCAATCCGGTGAACATAGGTTTCCGGGATATTCGGCAGATTGAAGTTGATAACATGAGATAGCTCATCAATATCAATTCCGCGCGCAGCGATGTCTGTAGCTACCAGCACGCGGGTCGCTCCGCTCTTGAAATTTCTCAGCGCATTCTGGCGCTCATTCTGTGATTTGTTGCCGTGAATGGCCTGTGCTGTAATATTAATACGGGTTAAATCCCGGGTTACCCGGTCCGCGCCGCGTTTGGTGCGTGTGAATACCAGTGCCGATACAATCGACGGGTCCTGCAGCAGACGGTTCAGCTGATTTTGCTTATTTCCGTTCTCCAGCAGATAAATCGACTGTTCAATTCTGTCTACTGTGGAGGATACCGGAGTGATCTCGATTTTCACCGGATTGACCAGCAGTGTCTTGACCAGCTGCGAAATCTCTGTAGGCATGGTCGCCGAGAAGAACAAGGTCTGCTTCTTGAGCGGCATCTTGGCGATAATCCGCTTCACATCATGAATGAAGCCCATATCCAGCATGCGGTCCGCTTCATCCAGCACCAGAATCTGCACATGCTGCAGATCCACACGCTTTTGGCTGATCAGGTCAATCAGTCGGCCCGGTGTAGCAATCAGAATGTCGGCACCGATGGCAAGCGCCCGCTCCTGCGCCTTCTGTGATACTCCACCGACAATGGCTGTCGAACGGATCGTTGTGAACTTGCTGTAGGCCTGAATGTTCTCCTGAATTTGCAGCGCCAGCTCACGGGTAGGCGTAAGAATCAGGGAACGGATGCGTTTGCCTCCGCCGGTTCTGCCCGGCTGCTGGCTCAGCAGCTGAATAATCGGCAATGAGAAGGCCGCCGTTTTACCGGTACCGGTCTGTGCACAGCCCAGGATGTCTCTGCCGGCTAATGCCGCAGGAATAGACTCTTCCTGAATAGGGGTTGGGGATGTATAGTTTTCCAGGCTAAGCGCCTTAAGAATCGGGGGGATCAGGTTCAAATCGTTAAATGTCATTTTATCTCCTTCATTGTGCATACATATATTGGTGAATCCTTAATTCCAGTACTGTGTATTCCTTTTGCGGCGTCTCCACATAGCGCTCAGCAAAGTTATAACACATAATGATAACACAGAAAAGCGAATATGAAAACTTTCATTTCTTTCATTTCAAAAAAATATATAACAAAAAAGCAGAGGATGGGTCCCCTGCTCTTGTCTTCACTATAATAAAATACTAGTCTAGGATTTCAGCGGTATCGCCATTATTGGCACCTGCAGCGTTAGCTTCATCGGTATCGATGTGCATATCCAGCTTGAAGCTGTCGGATACGCGTGCAATCACGTTCTCCAGCACCAGGCCGCGTTCGCCGCCCAGACGTACCTTCAGGAGCTGCTTATCGGCAATGCCCCAAGCTTCTGCTTCGGAAGTGTGGAAGTGGATGTGGCGCGCTGCTACAATAACGCCAGTCTCCAGCTCAACTTCACCGGCAGGTCCTTTAATCGTAATTCCTGGTGTTCCTTCAATATTGCCGGATTCACGGACAGGTGCCTTCACGCCGAGGCTGAAGGAGTCTGTGCGGGATACTTCCAGCTGCGAAGCCGGACGGGCAGGTCCGAGGATTCTAACTTTGTCGAACTTCCCTTTCGAACCAATTACAGCCACTTGCTCATTCGCTGCGAATTGTCCGGGTTGGGACAGAGGTTTGAACTCGGTCAATTGGTAACCTGGGCCGAACAATGCTTCTACGTGCTCCTGCGTAAGGTGAATATGCCGGGCCGACACACCTACGGGTACAGTCTTGCTCATTTTTAAGTCACTCCTTGTATTTTCTCTAGTATCTGTACAAGCCACTGAACATTATACATCTATTTACCCACAAATAAAAAGACCCGCATCACAATGCGAGGCTTTTTTCCGGGCATATTACGATTCTGTGAATGCTTCATCCTGGTTTTTCCAATTCATAGTCACTTCCTGGCGAGAACAGAGGCTCTATCTGCGGAAGAAGGCAGTTGTTCCCTCAAGAACCCTAGCGCATTCTCATATAGCCAGCCCCGTACATCAGCTTCGGGATAGTATTTCAGCAGCATATCGGCGAACTCCGCATATTGTCCCGGATGCTCCAGCCCTTCTACCCACGAGTCAATCCCGTCAAAATCCGAGCCGAACATCAGCTGTCCGCTCCCGCCAAGACCACAAACATGCTCAATATGCCTCCGCATATCCTCCCGCTTGGTCCCTCCTCCATCCCGCACGAACCAGGGGACAAAGGTAAGCCCGATTCGCCCGTCCTTGACAATCAAAGCCTTCAGCTGATCATCACTCAGATTGCGGGGATGACTGCAGACCGCAGCGCAATTGGAATGCGAAGCAATGAACGGACGGGCACTGAGCTCCTGCAGCTCCCAGAAGCCTGCCGGGGCTAAATGCGACACATCCAGCAGCATTCCACTCCGGTTGCACCAGTCGATCAGCTTCCGGCCATGCTCGGTGAAACCGCCATTCCGCCGCTCCAGCACGCCGTCCGCGGCCCAGTTAGCATAGTTCCAGGTAATCCCCAGGCAACGCACACCCAGCTCGAAGCATAACTGGGCATAGAACAGATTGCCCTCCAGACCGTCTACGCCCTCCAGAGAGAGCATTCCATAGGCTGAAGCAGTTAAGCTGCCTTCCTGCACTTCCTCCTTCCATCGCAGCCACTGAAGCCCTCCAGGACCAGTAACCTTTTGGTGAAAGCACTCGATTTGCCCCAGAATATCCTCGAATTTGGCCCTTCCGCGCACCGCAGACAAGTAGATGGCAAAAACCTGCAGTCCGACATTCCCCTCTGCCAGCCGCTCTGCGGTCACATCCAGCCGGGGATCATTCCTGAAGTCTATCCCTGGATTCGCCTGCAGCTTACTCAGAGCATCACAATGAAAATCCGCTACCCGCAGCTTCCTGTTTCCCATCATAGGTCAGCTCTCCTTCTTCCTTCACCTTATGAATATCTGAATGAACCGTTGACGGCCCAGTGTCTATTTTATATATATGCGCCTAACGGAAGCAGCAGTCAGCACAGCAAAAAGCCTGTTTACAGTGTAAACAGGCTTAATCTAAATGATTCACATTCACTTGATTATCTAGGTTCTACAATAAGTTTGATTGCCGTCCGGTCTTCCCCATCAATCACTATATCCGTAAAAGCCGGAATACAGATCAAGTCCACTCCGCTAGGTGCGACAAATCCCCGGGCGATGGCAACGGCCTTAACGGCCTGGTTCAGTGCTCCTGCTCCAATAGCTTGTAGCTCGGCCGATCCACGTTCGCGAAGAACACCTGCTAATGCGCCAGCAACGGAATTTGGATTGGATTTAGCTGATACTTTTAATACATCCATAGTAAGTACCTCCCCTGGGAAAATGATGGTGTTCTTCTTCCACTACAGTAGATGTTATTCGCTTCAGAAGAATTAATTCCTTCTTTTTGCGGACCTCTCCGGAGAAAATAGTTCAAAAGATACTCTTTTTCGATATAATAAATATCACACTTTACCCAAAACAAAATGAGTTTTACCGAATTAGCTCATCACCCATTCATCCTCACGCAGCCGGATCTTCTCCAGTCGTGTCGCTCTGCCTGTAGCTTCATCAAGTTCTGCGAATAGACCATGCAGCTGCCACTTGCCTTCGTCGACTACAAACCGGGAGGGAAGCTGAGTTGTAAATTTATAGATGATCGCATCCTTTTCCATACCCAGAATCCCTTCTCTTGAACCAACCATACCCGCATCTGTAAGATACGCTGTACCTCCAGGCAGGATCACATCATCGTTGCTCTGCACATGAGTGTGTGTGCCGACTACAATCGAAGCCAGTCCATCCATAAAATAGCCCATCGCTATTTTCTCAGAGGTTGCTTCCGCATGGAAATCCACCAGAATGCACTTATGCTCTCTGCGCAGCTCTTCCACAATCTCCTCGCCTACCCGGAACGGATCATCGATCGCCGGAAGAAAAGTGCGGCCCTGCAGATTCACAATCGCCAGCTGCTTGCCATTTCCCTTAACGACGGTGTACCCCCGGCCCGGTGTTCCCGGCGGGAAGTTAGCCGGACGGATAATCCGCGGCTCGTCGTCGATGAACTCAAAGATATCCTTGTTGTCCCAGGTGTGGTTGCCCATCGTAATGCCGTGGACACCCCAGTTGAAAAATTCGTTAGCGATGGCAGCGGTGATTCCTCTTCCGGCAGCGGCATTCTCACCATTGGCAATGATGATATGCGGCTGATATTTACTTTTCAGGGATGGCAGCATTTCACGCAGCGCTTTTCTGCCTGTATTGCCTACAATGTCTCCGATAAATAAAACTTTAATAATCTTCTCCTCCTAAATTTTTGGTTTGTGTATGCTCTGCCAACCATAAATCGCTGCTTAAGTATAATTTCACCTATTCTGCTTCATTCCAAACTCCACGGCGCGAGTGGCGCCTGGTAGAGCCTATTAGATAGTTCAGCAGGCTCCAATGTGAATGGGTATACCAGCAACTCACGGCGTGCACGCAAGAAAAAAGGCCCCGCAAGGGGGCCGATTTCCTTATTTATTTCGCATATTCTACAGCGCGTGTCTCGCGGATTACCGTAACCTTGATATGACCCGGATAATCCAGCTCACTCTCAATCATCTTCGTAATATCGCGGGCCAGACGGAAGCTTTCGGCATCATCAATCTTCTCAGGCTGTACCATTACGCGAACCTCGCGGCCCGCCTGAATGGCATAGGATTTCTCGACACCCTCGAAGGATTCCGAGATCTCCTCCAGCTTCTCCAGACGTTTGATGTACGTTTCCAGGGTCTCACGGCGTGCACCTGGACGGGCAGCCGACAAAGCATCAGCAGCTCCAACCAGCATAGCAATAACCGAGGTAGCCTCGCAATCTCCATGATGGGACGCGATACTGTTGATAACCACCGGATGTTCCTTGTACTTCTTCGCCAGTTCGACGCCGATTTCAACATGCGAACCTTCCACTTCATGATCAAGCGCTTTGCCGATATCATGCAGCAGTCCGGCACGTTTTGCAAGCACGATGTCTTCCCCAAGCTCACCGGCCATAAGTCCAGTCAAATAAGCAACCTCCATGGAGTGCTTAAGTACGTTTTGACCGTAGCTCGTGCGGAATTTCAGGCGGCCCAGAATTTTGATCAGATCCGGGTGCAGACCATGAACGCCAACCTCGAAGGTAGCTTGTTCACCGTATTCGCGAATCCGTTCATCTACTTCTTTACGGGATTTCTCCACCATTTCTTCAATACGTGCAGGATGGATACGTCCGTCTGCCACCAGTTTCTCGAGTGCCGTACGGGCCACTTCGCGGCGGATCGGATCAAATCCTGACAGAATAACGGCTTCCGGCGTATCATCAATAATAAGATCAATGCCGGTCAGAGTCTCCAGCGCACGGATGTTACGTCCTTCACGACCGATAATCCGGCCCTTCATCTCTTCATTCGGCAAGGTAACGACAGATACCGTAGTTTCAGCCACATGATCAGCCGCACAGCGTTGAATCGCCAAGGTGATAATCTCGCGGGCTTTCTTGTCCGCTTCTTCCTTGGCCTGCTGTTCAATTTCCTTGATCATCTGAGCAGTTTCATGGCGAACTTCCTGTTCTACATTGCTGAGAATGATACTTCTGGCATCATCGATGCTCAGATTGGAGATACGTTCCAGTTCAGTAACCTGATTCTTGTAAATAACATCAATTTGCTGTTGGGTTTCATCAATTCGTTTCTCTTTGTTAGCTACTTGTTCTTCTTTTCGTTCAAGCGATTCCATTTTTTTATCCAGCGATTCTTCCTTTTGCAGCAAACGTCGCTCTTGCCGTTGGATTTCATTCCGACGTTCACGAGTTTCTTTCTCAGCTTCGGTACGGATTCTATGAACTTCATCCTTAGCTTCGAGTACCGTTTCCTTCTTCAGCGCCTCCGCCTCTTTCTTCGCGTTCTCCACGATGACTACGGCTTCTTTCTCTGCGCTGGAAATCTTAGCTTCTGCAAGGGATTTACGAATAAAATAACCGAATCCAAAGAATGCTGCAGCTACAACGAGAACGATAATGACCCAGATCAATGGTTCCATCTGTTCACCTCCTCGTTGATATCCTCCAAGGTTCTTCCCTTGGGTATTTGTGCAGTTGTTAAACTATCCGTTCATCACCATACAAAAAACCGGTAATACACCGATTGCCATACTGCACATGCTGCACATGCACATTGCCCGCCTTATCCGGCGATTACATTTCATATGAGTTGTACGCGAACCGGAACATAAGAGTCTGCTTTTTGGGAAGGAAAAAGGATTCTTAGTTTATGCCGATTCATGTTATATTTTATTATTTATAAAAAGACCTTGTCAAGAGAGTCGATAACCGCATTAAAGTCAAGAGAATCAATCCGGGAAGTAAAACTCCTCTTCTTCCCCCTCAGAATCCTGCTCATCCCGCAAAATCCCGATCACCTGGCGTACCATTTCACCTGAGAATCCCCGGCGCATCAGGAACGCCCCTGTCTTCCGGCGTTTGTCGTTCACATCTCCCCGGATCATATTCCATTTCTTCCGTCCGGTCTGCAGTGCGCTCTCCAGCTCCTGCTCGGGTGTGATCTCATCCAGCGCTTCCGCAATCAGCGACTTATCGATCCCCTTCTCGCGCAGCTCCTGCCTGATCCACATTTTGCCCTTACGCTGATTCACAATCCGCTGCTCCGCCCACTGCTTAGCGTATAAGGGATCATCAAGCAGACGTTCCTCCTGCAGCCGGAGCAGAACTTCGGCAATAACAGTCTCCCCTATTTCCTTCTCCCTTAAACGGCGGGCCATCTCCTGTCCCGTTCTGGGCTTGCGCTCCAGATACCTAAGCCCCTCCACATACG
Organism: Paenibacillus sp. FSL R7-269; assembly: GCF_000517865.1. Taxonomy (NCBI): domain Bacteria; kingdom Bacillati; phylum Bacillota; class Bacilli; order Caryophanales; family Paenibacillaceae; genus Paenibacillus; species Paenibacillus sp. FSL R7-269. Next base: position 101,073 of record NZ_ASPS01000014.1, on the reverse strand, counting down.
CCCGCTGGCGCTCGTCTGCGGCAACGATATCCTCCAGATCCGCTTTTACAAAAGTACTCCCGGTAATCATCCGGTATTTAATCATGACATCTTCATGAACAGTCATGTTGTAGTCTCCGAAATGGATCAGATAACGATAGTTAGACTTCTTGAGCCGCTCCACCCGTGTAATTACCAGCTCTTGATCTCCCGGGAAATCCGCCAGCACCTGCTCATCCTGTTCTTCGAATTCCTCATCCAATTGTATAACCATCCTGCCAATCACCTACTTAAGCTGAAATATTTGCGAAAAGGCACCCTGTTACATCTTCACAGGGCGCCTATCCATCTTGACTTCATTATTCAATTAGAAGTAGAGGGGGATTTAATTACTCAATCTCAAGCAACAGCTTCTCTTCTTCCTCTTGCTCCGCAGCCACAGCCGCTTCGGATGGTGCCTCTACCAGAGTCGTGAGATTACTTGCCTCACGGATCTTGTTCTCGATCAGCAGGGCAATATCCTGATGTTCCTTCAGGAACTGCTTGGAATTCTCACGTCCTTGACCCAGACGTTCCCCTTCATAGGAATACCAGGCACCACTCTTGTTAACGATATCCATCTCTGTACCGATATCCACAAGGCTTCCCTCTCTGGAAATCCCTTCGCCGTACATGATATCTACATCTGCTTGCTTGAACGGAGGCGCTACCTTGTTCTTCACAACCTTGATCTTCGTACGGTTACCCACGACATCATTACCCATCTTGATACCCTCTACCCGGCGCACATCCAGACGGACGGAGGAGTAGAATTTCAGAGCGCGTCCACCCGGAGTGGTCTCAGGGTTACCGAACATTACCCCGATCTTCTCGCGAAGCTGGTTAATGAAGATCGCAATGGTGTTGGATTTGTTGATGGCACCTGACAGCTTCCGCAATGCCTGAGACATCAGACGGGCCTGCAAGCCTACGTGAGAATCACCCATGTCGCCTTCAATTTCTGCCTTCGGTACCAATGCTGCTACAGAGTCAACTACAATGATGTCTACTGCTCCGCTACGTACAAGCGCTTCAGCGATTTCGAGGGCCTGTTCACCTGTATCAGGCTGGGACAGCAGCAGTTCATCAATGTTAACGCCAAGCGCCTTAGCATACTTAGGATCAAGCGCATGCTCAGCATCGATGAAGGCAGCTTGTCCGCCCTGCTTTTGTACTTCTGCGATCGCATGAAGTGCAACCGTCGTCTTACCGGAAGATTCCGGTCCATATACTTCAATAATACGTCCTTTGGGAAGTCCGCCAATACCTAGTGCAATATCAAGTGCCAAAGATCCGCTAGGTACAACTTCCACTTTCATGTGAGTGGATTCTCCCAGTTTCATTACCGAACCTTTACCGAATTGTTTTTCTATTTGACGAAGCGCCATATCAAGCGCTGCACGACGATCTGACAATCAGACCACTTCCTTCACTGTTTATAGTATTATAATAACGTGTATTGAAGGTCTTGCCAAGTCTTTTTTCGAACATACATTCGTTTTTTTTACTCACAGGGATAATACTCCCTTTTATTGTAAGACATAGGCCTCCTTCCGGATGCAAGACTTTTGCAGGTACCTCTCTTCTGCTCATCACGTGAATAGGAACAACCTTAGGATAATTTGTTATACATAATATAAAACAAAAAACCGCAGCATGATTGCTCAAGCCACGGTTCTTCCGCATACATAAATTATATACCGCCTTGAACCGTTATTGCAAGGCCGAGCCTTCCAGGGGAGTGGCAACCTTGCGTTCTTCCAGCCGGCGCCACAGGCGGTACAGCAGCGCCTTAACGGTGCGCAGGCGGATGTTATCACGGGTGCCCTTCAGATTCAGCTCGTATACCTCTGTCTTGCAGCCCCTCTCAGCCAGTCCTACGAACACAAGCCCCACCGGCTTGCGCTCGGAATATCCCGGTCCGGCTACACCGGTAACCGATAAGCCGAAGTCCGTGTCACCGATCATTCGCACCTGCTCAGCCAGCACCTCCGCAACCTCGCGGCTCACGGCTCCCGGGGCATCCGGGCCTTCAAGCATAGCGGAGGGCACATTCAGCAGTTTTTTCTTAATATCATTGGAATAACACACGATCCCCCCGGCAAACATGGAGGCGCTGCCCGGGATATTCGTAATACTCTCCATCAGCAGCCCGCCCGTACAGCTCTCGGCAGCACTCAGAGTGAGCCCCGCATCCGCCATCCAGTCCACAATCAGCTGCTCCAGCGGCACATCGATGTTGGCATACAGATTCTCCGGCAGAATATCCGCAATCGTCTTCTCCAGAGCATCGAGCTTGACCATAGCCTCCCGTTCGGACGGCGCCTTGGTAGAGATGCGCACGGTCACTTCGCCTTCCTTGGCATACGGGGCAATCGTAGGATCACTCTGGCTGCGGATCAGATCAATCAGCTTGTCCTCCAGCAGCGACTCGCCAATCCCGGCGAACTTCAGCATCTTCGAGTAGAGCGGCATTTCACTAGTAAGTGCATGCTGCTGAAGCCATGGCTTGGCCTTATCCGTGAACATCGGCTTCATCTCCCGGGGCGGACCCGGCAGCACGATATAATATTTGTCCTCTTCTGCAAAAGCAATCCCTACCGCAAGGCCTGTATCATTGGACAGAGGAGTCGTCCCTTCAATGACAAGCGCCTGCTTGCGGTTATTCTCAGTCATTACAATCTTGCGGTCATCAAAGAAGCGCTGCACATGATCCATGGCCAGCTGGTCAATGTGCAGGGTCCGGCCAAGCGCCGCAGCCAGCGCATCCTTGGTCAGATCATCCTCGGTCGGACCGATGCCACCGGTGAACAATATAACATCCGCCCGGCTCTGAGCAATCCGGATCGCTTCCAGCAGGCGGCTTTTGTTATCTCCCACAACGGTCTGAAAATAAACGTCAATGCCTAATGCAGCCAGCTCTACTGAAAGAAACTGGGCATTGCTGTTCACGATTTGTCCAAGTAATAGTTCTGTTCCAACGGCAATAATCTCTGCTTTCATAGCTGACGTTCTCCTCCTGATTGTAGGTATTCTGCAAGGTTCAACCTGTTCCAGCATCTCAGGCTTTGTTCAAATCCAGCAGTTCCTTATTCTTCACGAAATAATCAATGCCAGAGTAAATGGTAATGATGGCTGCCGCCCAGATGGCAATGTCATCCACAGGAATGCTGACGAACTGGAACGGGAAATTGTTAAGCAGCAGCAGTGAAATGGCAACAATCTGAATCACTGTTTTTACCTTTCCCCATTTGCTTGCAGCCACTACCTTCCCTTCCAGCAGTGCCACCTGGCGCAGGCCGGTCACGGCAAACTCACGGCTGATGATAACAATGGCAATCCAGGAATCGCATCTTCCCATCTCGACCAATGAGATCAGCACGGCCGAGACCAGCAGCTTATCCGCTAGGGGATCGAGCAGCTTGCCCAGATTAGTGACCATGTTATATTTTCTGGCTATGTAACCGTCAATTCCATCGGTACTGGCTGCCAGCAGAAAAATAACCGCCGCGACCAAGTGATTAATTGAAAGCTGAAAGGAGCCCCAATGTATCGGTTCCGGATAGAAGCTGAAGTCCACCAGCAGAAAAAACATCATGATTGGGATAAGGCAAATACGCGCTAATGTGATACGGTTGGGTAAATTCACTGAAGGTTCCTCCCCTAGTCCATACGAATCCGGTATTACAGCATGTTCTTCAAAACTGCTTAGCTAGTATATTATAGCCATAAATAAGTGTCAAAAAAACATAAAGCACCCCGCAAGTAAGGTAAGTATACACTGCGGGGCACATGATCTTACTTTAAATTGTTAAACTGTAAATCAAGCGGCAAATCAGCCTTGCGTAAAAGCTGGATAATCTGCTGGAGATCGTCGCGGCTTTTACCGGTCACACGGATCTGATCACCCTGAATGGTGCTCTTGACCTTCAGCTTGGAATCGCGGATCAGAATATTGATCTTCTTCGCGTTCTCCTGGTCTATCCCTTGCCGCAGCCCCAGCCGCTGGCGCACCGTGCCGAGCGAAGCCGGCTCCACTTTGCCGAAATCCATATTCTTCAGCGTGATTCCCCGCTTCACCATCTTGGTCTGGAGGATATCAATTACTGCGTTCAGCTTGTATTCATCCTCTGAGGCGACTACAAGCGCATCCTTCTCCAGCTTCAGGCTGCTCTTGCTGTTCTTGAAATCAAACCGGTTCTCAATTTCCTTCTCGGTCTGATGAACCGCATTGGTCAGCTCCTGCATATCCATCTTGGATACGATATCAAATGAACTTTCTGAACTCATGGTTCCACATCCTTTAGTTACAATTAGTCTGTTCCTATTATATGAGATAGGCGCTCCTAAGTCTAATATTGGAAAAGAGTCAAGTGGAAACGGCATTCCGTCCTTTGTAAGGACGGTACCGTTTCAGCGAGAAATAGAAGGATAATTTATAGCGTGAACATATAAATTCTTATATTTGCACCTAAAAACACGCCTCCCGGAACCCGCCCGGGAGACGCTCACCTAAATATTATCTGCTGCGTGCAGGAGCCCGGAACATATCCAGAATCCCCAGCAGAACATGTGCCAGTCCAAAGCCCAGAATACCATATCCCCAGGCGCCCGGTGTCAAATAATACCCCAGGAGACTGACAATAATACCAAGCCCTGTTACAATCCAGCTGACGGTCATGAGAGAATACACCTCACTTTGGCGAGAAAACTGTTAAACACTTCTAGGTTCTCCAATCTGCCAAAGACTATACATTGGATCTACTATTCTCCGGTAGTACTCCCGCCAGTAGCGCCGTCCGTCCCGCTATCCAGTTCAAGCAGCAGACGCGAGGAGGTTTTGCCGTCGGTGATTGCCTGTCCGTTGACCGAAATGGCCGTAGCCGGTGAATATCCCGACTTGATATACATGCCTTCGCTGTCCAGCGTGAAGCTGAGATTATCGCCGGCCTTGGTGTTCCCGAAGCTGAGCTTTTCCCCCTTGGAGTTCTCGCCCTTGTACACTTCAAGCCAGCTGACTCCGGTTGAGGCAATCACTACTTGAACCTGGCTTCCGGCAGGCGCAGAGACCTTATAGATCGTCGTCTTGCCCGATTTACGGTCTTGAGTAACGGTAACAGCCCCCGGAGCAGCCGATGGAGACGGCTCTGGAGTAGCAGCAGGCGCAGTGGTTGCCGCCGCTCCTGCATCAGGTGTAGCTGCCGCATCTGCTGTCGCTGAAGGCACTGCACCTCCGCCAGCGGCAGTAGGTGAAGGCTTCACCTTGGCCGGATCTTGCGTTGCCGAAGTCATGTCTGCGGTATCCGCCTGCTTCGGGTCCTGTTGATTACTCGATGAAGTAGCATATAAATAGATGACCACCAGAATTAAAATCGGAAAGGTCCACATAAGCAAGGTCGGCAGCCACTTGGCGTTACGCTCCGTTTCAGGCTTACGGCTCCGCTTCTGGATCACGGTCTCCATAGTAGTATCGACGGGGGCGGCAGGCATATTGCCGTGCTCCTCCATCAGTTCATCCGGGTTAACCCCGACCGCCTCGGCATAGGTTTTAATAAAGGCCCGGACATAAAAACTGCCCGGAAGCACTTTATAATCCCCTGCTTCGATGGCTTCCAAATATTTTTTTCGGATCTTTGTTACTTCCTGGACATCATCAAGACTCATCCCCTTTTGCAGACGAGCCTCCTTCAAATGCCGGCCCAGTTCCGACATACCATCACCTCCTGAATGTTGTGTGAGCAATGCTCCTGATTAAATATATTAAAGATCTTCACTGTAGCTTGTCGTAAACGACTCGTACAATATCTCTTCGTTCGGTGCGTTGCGCAGCTCAATAATGATATCGAAGTCATCGAAGGTGAATTCGGACTCCCGCACAAAAATATCAGGATGCTCAATCACCTTGGTGCTTGCCATACTCATGACATTCTGCAGCAGGTTATAATGCTTCTCGTTCGAGCGGATAGTGCTGACGATCCCGTCAATGATAAATACATTATGCGGATTCATTTCGTCTTCGGCGAGCTGGCTGCGGACCGTCTGGCGCAGAAGTGTTGAGGAGACAAACGTCCAGCGCTTCATCGCACAGACGCTGCCGGCAATGATTGATTCCGTCTTGCCTACCCGCGGCATGCCACGTAGTCCTATAACCTGATTACCTTCTTTTTTAAACACCTCACCGAGGAAATCCACCAGCAGCCCGAGCTCATCGCGGGTGAAGCGGAAGGTCTTACGGTCATCTGAATCACGGTCGATATACCGTCCATGCCGGACGGCCAACCGGTCTACAAGCCGCGGTGTACGGAGTGCCGTAACCGTTATATTATCAACTTTCTTGAGCATCTCGCCCATCAGCATGATCTTCTCATCGTCGCTTGTTTCCAGCAGCATTCCGCGCGTCTTGCCTTCTACGCCGTTAATCGTCAGAATATTGACTTCCAGCATACCCAGCATAGAAGCGATGTCGCCTAACAGACCGGGTCTGTTCTTATGTATCTTATACTCCATATACCATTGTTTATATTCCACTTGTGCGCACCTCATAGATTCCTTTTCCCTGCATGTTGTTTCAGATACACGGGTCATGTTAATGATATAGAAAAAAAAATTGAAAGGCAAGGACACGATTGTAATAATTGCAGAAAAGCTCCCGCAAGGGGAGCTTCTTCCGCGCAACTATGCGTTTTTCTTCGCCAGTTTGACCATGAGTCCGGCAATGGTATGCTTCTCATCATCCGTTCCGACATCCCACAGCTCTTTAATGGCCCGGTTGGAATAGTTGCCCGGATCGACCTTCTTGTCGAGGAATTCCCCGATTTCGAACGCCAGCTTGGTGATGGTCTCGTCGCTCATCCCCATTTTTTCGGCCTGAATGACCCGGTCTCCCAAAAAGCTTTTCCAGGTATCAAAGTTCTTCACTACGGAATCTGTTGACATCTTAAATCCTCCTCAGGTTTGTAATGATATTGAGATTTAGAAGCAACAGTTATAATATGTCTCAAGCCGGAAGTTCTTATGCTGGAGCATTTCTCCAGAGCAGGCTCATGGTTCCTGGCATTATACCGGTAATTAAGTAATCCAGCCGCCGTTCGGACTGATGACCTGCCCCGTAATATAACCCGATTCAGGCAGCGCCAGAAAATAAACAAGCGAGGATATATCCTCAGGGGTAGCCAGTCTCCCCGCAGGGATCTCGTCCTCCAGCATCTTCAGCTCATCCGCTTGCAAATTGGATAGCATGGCCGTGTGGACCGCTCCAGGCGCAACAGCGTTCACAGTGACCTTGGAGGGGGCCAGCTCCTTGGCGAGCGCCTTGGTAAAAGCATTCACTCCGCCCTTGCTTGCTGAATAAGCCACTTCACAGGATGCGCCCGAGATCCCCCATACGGAAGACACATTAATGATCCGGCCGTAACGCTGCGTGACCATATAAGGCATGAAAATCTGGCTGCACATGAAGGTGCCCTTCAGATTCACCGCCATGATATCGTCCCACTCCTCCTCGGTCAGATCGGCTAACATGCCATAATGAGCTTTCCCGGCATTATTGACCAGGATATCCGGCATCATGCCGCTGCTCTCCAGCCTTTCGGCCATGCGTACGAGCTGACTGCGGTCTTTCATGTCCGCCGCTACGGTCATTACCTTTGCCCCCAGCGCCAGACAGCGCCGGGCCACATCATTTGCCGCTTCATGCGAATTCATATAATGTATCACAATGTTCATTCCCACCGAAGCAAAACGCTCAGCGATCGCGCCGCCGATTCCCCCGCTGCCCCCGGTAATGAGCACTGTCATTTCGCCAATCGGTTTGCTGTCCTCTCCCGGTAACATCATTAAGGACTCACCACCAGCGACACGGCCAGCTGCTCCCAGTTCACATGGGCATGAAGCCGGACATTGACTTCATCCAGAGTGATCGATTCATACAGGGGAAGCACTTCAAACAGATCTCCTCCACGGAACTGGTACCGCGTGAACTCATGGGCAATGCTCTCCGGCGAATTCAGCATCCGCAGGAAGCCGCCGATTTTCTTTTTGCGGGCCCGTTCGAAATCCTTCTCCGCGAAGCCCGTCTCCAGAATACGTAGAACCTCTTCCTTAATCCGTTCAAGCAGCAGTCCCGGATCTTTGGTATCGCCGCCGATCGCCGAGAATGCATACTCCGCAGAGCTGTTAAATTCATGGCCGAAGCTGTCCGAGATCAATTCCTCGTCATAGAGCTTCTGATACAATGCCGTACTGCTGCCAAACAGCAGGTCCAGCATCAGCTTCGTGGTCAGATCACGGCGCACCGCTGCTTCACCGCTTAGACCATCCACCTTATCCTTGAATCCGAACATCATTTTGGGAATGGAAACAGCAAGTCTGCTCTCCACATGCTTTGAGGCTACCTGATCAGGCTCCTCCGCGAAGATACGAGTAATTTCACCCTGCTTCTCATAGCTCTTGCCCTGCTGATTGCTGCGGATCAGTTCAAATACCTGCTTGGGGTCCACCCCTCCGACAACGAACAACAGCATGTTGCTGGGATGATAGAAGGAATTGTAGCAGGTGTACAGCGTTTCCTTCGTGATGGTTGAGATGGATTCGATAGTTCCGGCAATATCAATGTGAACCGGGTGGGTAGCATACATCGCTTCAATCAGCCCGAAATAGACGCGCCAGTCTGGATTGTCGGCATACATATTGATTTCCTGCCCAATAATCCCCTTCTCCTTCTCCACGTTCTCATCGGTGAAATAAGGACGCTGCACAAAATCAACCAGGGTGCTGAGATTCTGTTCAATATTCTCTGTGGCCGAGAAAAGATAGACCGTCTGGTCGAAACTTGTGAAGGCGTTCGCCGATGCGCCATTGGACGCAAAGGTAGCAAATATGTCGCCTTCCGGCTCCTCGAACATTTTATGTTCCAGGAAGTGGGCAATTCCGTCCGGCACTGTAGTCTCCTCGCCGCCTGCAACCTTGAAGTGATTGTCTACTGATCCATATTTCGTGGCAAAGGTGGCGTAGGTTTTGAGAAAAGCCGGCTTCGGCAGCACATACACCTGCAGTCCGTTATCCATAACCTCGTGATAAATTGTTTCTTGAAGCCGTTCGTAATGGAGCTTCTCCATTCCTATTCCTCCTTCCCTGTCAGGAAATAAATCGTATCCAGCTCAAAAGTATCCGCAGCCGCCTCAACTTCAGCTGCCCCCATACCGTCAACCTGCTCCATCAGCTCCTGGGCAGAACGGTCTTTGCCGGATAGCTGGCGGTTGAAATCAAAGGAGATCATCTCAAACGCCGAATCCTGAATCTCGGACAACAGGTTGCGGATCATCGCCTTGGTCTGGCTAAGCTCCAGGTCAGTGATATTGCCGGCCTTCAGCTCATCCAGCTGCTTGCGGATAATATCAACGGCTTTGCCGTAGTTCTGGGTCTCAATCCCCGATTGAATCGTCCCGATGCCTTTATGCCCGTCATAACGGGAGGAGGCGTAATACGCCAGACTCTCCTTTTCACGCACGTTGACGAACAGCTTCGAATGCGGGTAACCGCCAAGAATGCCGTTGTACATCAGCGCGGAAGCGTACCGGTCATCTTTGTAGGTAATAGAGGTCCGCAGCCCCATATTCAGCTTGCCTTGATTCACATCCAGCTTCTCCTCCACCGTCCGCACTTCCGTAACCTTTACTGGAGTGAAGTCCGAGGTGTAGCCTCCGGCTTCAGAGTGATGGGCCCGGCCGAAATGAGCTGTCACCAGCTTCTCGACTTCCTCAGGTGTGGTGTCGCCCACTACATACAGATCGAGCGTAGCTCCATTCAGCCAGGAGGTATAGCTCTGGTACAGCGTCTCAGGCGTAATAGCATCCAGATCGGCCCGTTGGCCGAGGGGATGAAGCCGGTAAGGCTCGTTGCGGCACATTTCCTCAATGCAGCGTTCTGCCGCGTAGCGGATTTTATCATTCACAATGGATTCCAGCTTCTTGCGGATCGTCTCGCGTTCTGTAGCTACATAAGAAGCCCGGAAGCTTCCACTCTCAAGCAGGGGACGGGTCAATACTTCTCCCAGAAAGGCAAAGGATTCCCCAAGCAGGCTCTCCTTGCTCTGCACAAAGGAATCATTGATGGTATCCATCCGGAACTGGACAATCTGGTAATCCCCGCGTTTGTAAATATCGAAGCCGAAGCCTGCACCGTACAGCTCCTCCAGACGCTCACGGAATTGGGTAGTCTCCGGGTAGGACGCTGTCCCCCGGCGGAGTACAAACGGAACCAGTGCTGTTGAGGTTACTGTACTTTCTTCAAGCGGAACGCCTGCATACAGTGAGATGGCGAACGTCTTGAACGCCTTGGTCGGCAGAACATGTATACGCATGCCTGCGGCATGGCCATGTTGAAATCCATTATTAGTCAAGTCCAAAACTCCTTTGCAGCGTGGATTGATGCTCTATAACAAGTTTATGAAGTATTATCCATTCTAAACCATTCCAAAGTAAGGAAGCAACCGGAGGACAGCGTACCGGTTGCTCTTACGGAGGGTTGTATACAGACACTTTAAGCTACATGCAGAAGATATGTTGGCCGATTGTCTTCACCTGCGGACGGGACCAAATCCACTTGGAGGTCGCCGTCTTGGGATTGAAGTAATAGATACAGCCGCCCGACGGGTCCCAGCCACTCAGTGCCTGCTGTACTGCTTTGCGTGCCTGTTCATTAGGCTCCAGATAGATCTGGCCGTCAGCTACGGCGGTAAAGGCTCCCGGCTGGAAAATGACGCCCGAAGGCGTGTTCGGGAAGCTTGGGGATTTCACACGGTTGAGAATGACTGCAGCTACGGCCACCTGACCTTCAAAAGGCTCCCCGCGTGACTCACCGTAAACCGCATTAGCCATGATCTTGAGGTCATTTTCGGACAGGCCCATCGTATTGCCGGAGGCCAGCTCAGCCGTATTGGATTTGGCCGCAGCTGCGCCGGAGGGCGCTTTTTTCTGGGCGGTAGTTGCCCCCGGTGCTGTCGGCTTCCAGGCTGTAGTCGCATTGTACAGCTTAAGCTTCGTCTTGGCCCCGACCACCCCGTCAGACTTCAGGCCGAATTTCCACTGGAACCAGGTGACGGCATTTTTGGTTTTGGTCCCGAACTGACTGTCAATCTTCCCGTTAAAATAACCCAGGTGCTTCAATCTTCCCTGAAGCTCATAGACATCCTGCCCCGAGGAGCCTACCATAAGCGGAGTTGTGCCGAACACAGGCATGACTTCCTCCTCTTCATCAGGGATGTCTGCGGCAACCTGTTCTGCTGCATATGGCTTGGCAAAGATCAAATCATGATCTTTGAAGACTGCACCTGCAAACGGTGCAGCTGCAAGGGCAAGGGTAACTGCGGCAATGATCCACTGCTTATGTTTTGTCATGGGATTCGCTCTACCTTTCTCTTGGAAGTTCTGCATGAATGGCTAAAGTTATTATGACGACTGGCAGGACTTCCTATGCATGACCGCAAAGCAGGGAACGGTAAATCCATTGCAACTGAGAACGATTATCAACTATACTTGAGCTAAGAAACAACAGGAGTTGAGAAGAAACATGGATTTTAAGGACCATATTGTACTGTGGAATCATGCTACTGTAGAAGTTATCGATATCCGCAAGGCCTCGTTCACTTCTGGACAACTTCCGCTGAAGTACCGCCTTCCGGCTAGTACATACCTTTATATCGTTCGCGGCAGCGCAAGTGTGCTTATAGATGACAGCCCCTATGAAGTAAGCGGCGCAAATGTATTTCACGGGGGCAAAGGTACCATTATCAAATTGCTGAAAACACAGGAAATAATGGATTATTACCTTATTATGTACCGTTCAACGTTAACCCTGCCCGCCCGGCGCAACCTAACAGCGCTTCTGGAACGCAGCAGACCTTTTACCGGAACCTATCACTTCAGTCCTGTCTATCCCCTTCCGCTGTATGAGATTCTAGACCGGATGTATGGTGATTGGCAGACACGCCGCACCCTGGAACATCTGCATGTCAAAGCCCTGTTCTATCAATGGGTCCATGAGCTGCTTCATCAGATGCAGGGGCAGGAGCTGCACCCGCTTAGAGCAGATGTGCTCGACCAGGCTGTACGCTATATGCACGATTCTTACAACAGGCCGTTCACCCTGGATACATTTGCCGGCACTCTGGGCACCAGCCCGAGGACATTATCAAGGTTATTCCGCAAGCGGCTTCAGACTAGCCCTGCCCAATATCTGGTTCAGATTCGCATGGACAAAGCCCGTGAGCTGTTGCTGGGCACAGAGTCCACACTGCATGATATTGCTGCTGCTGTAGGCTACCCGGATGCATATTCTTTTGGCAAAATGTTCAAGAAGCACTTCGGAAACTCGCCGGTGAGGTACAAAAATTCTATGCAGGCTGCTTTACCTTGGCGGGATATGCCATCTGCGCTGTCTGCATATGACATTGCCCGTGAAGGAACTCTCCGATATATTGATGATGATAATCATTATCAATATGAACTAAAAGGAGCGTCATCCATGTTCAGAACGGCCAAGCCATCTCTAATGTTTACCTTGTTGTTATGCTTCACCATAGTATTAAGTGCCTGTGCCTCAGGGAATACCGGTTCTAACGCAGCAGGCAATGCCAGCCCATCGCCGGCCTCTTCTCCTGCAGCCACATCACTCGCCACAACTTCTCCAGACCACACCGCAGCCGAGGCACAGACCCGGACAATCGCTACTATAAAAGGAGACATCGAGGTGCCCGCCGATCCTCAGCGTGTCGTTGTGCTGTACTTGCTGGGCGATGTTCTGGCGCTGGGCATTATGCCCGTAGGTGTGTCTAGTGTAAATGAAGGCGCTGCGTTCGAGAACGAATTGAAGGATGTACAGAAGCTGGGAAGTTGGTTCGAGGCCAGCCCGGAAGCTGTCTTATCACTTGATCCCGATCTGATTATCGTTCCATCCGAGGAGACCTACAATGCATTGCATGACATTGCACCCACCGTGCTGGTGCCTTATGAGAAAATGACTACCGCTGAGCGGGTCAGCTTCATTGGATACACTCTTAACAAAGAAGATCAGGCCACCAGCCTCTTAAACGACTTCAATGCCAAGGTGGAGAACAGTAAGCAGAAGCTGCAGGAAGCGGGAATTCTAGATTCGACGATCTCCATCATGGAAGGCGGCGAAAACCGCAGTATGTTGGTGATTATGAGCAAACAGTATGGCCGGGGTTCACAGGTCTTATATGAATATCTTGGCATGAAGGCACCGGAGAAAATTCAGCAAAAAATAGATAGCAAGACTGATGTAGGCGGCGAGTCTGTATCCTTTGAAGTCATTTCCGATTACAGCGGAGATTATATCTTCCGTTCATCCTATGACGGGATGACTGATCTGACGGGGGACCCGCTCTGGAACAGCATTCCGGCAGTCAAGGAAGGCCGGCTGATGAATATCGACTTCGGATTATCTTACTATAATGATATCTACTCCCTGAATGCACAGCTGGATTACATGGTTGAGCATTTGCTTGCAGCACCGCGGGTGAAGTAATACCAATGGCATCATTCGCAAAATAAACGTAGGCACAAATCAAACAGAGCAGCGCTCCCCTTATATTGGAGAATCGCTGCTCTGTTTTTAGATGTAAAACATCCTATAATAAGGTCTTTTATATAAATATTGTTGCTGATTCTCCGCTTTGATACAATGAGGAAAGAATACTTCTTAGGAGAAGGGAGTTGTACATTTGAAAAGAAAATATGGAGACCGTTCAGATTGGAAACGTGTATTGGAAAGAGAATACGCCCAGTCATATCTTGAAACGGATAATTTTAAAGGCTACTTATCACTTCTGAAGATTGCCAAAGTTAAAGAGCCGTTGTACGTAAAATACTTTGATCAAAAGGTTTGCATTGTAAATGATGGTTATTCGTGGCTTCAACAATTCCCTCTTGATAAGCATCATTCAGTGACTACAATGTTTGACGAGCAAGGGCAAATTGTACAGTGGTATATTGATATATGCTATAGGAATGGTGTAAGTGAGGATAACGTGCCTTGGATGGACGATTTGTTCTTAGATATTGTCGTTTTGCCGTCAGGTGAAGTAATCCAAAAGGATTCGGATGAACTCGATGAAGCATTGCTTCAGGGCAGAATTGACAGCTCTCTATATAACCTCGCAAGACAAGAGGCAGACTTAATTAATTCCCTTATCAAAGACGGGAAATTCACCTTGTTGCAGCTTTCAGAGCAACATCAAGATATTCCTGTACATATACTCCAAACGTAAGCCTGATAAAAAATGAACAACTCACCAATTTATGCTGGGATTGTTCGGGACACATAACATCAATGTTATCGAAAAGAACCTTAAAATAAAAAGCTGTCCCAAGCAGCAAATGGCTTGCGGGACAGCTTTTTGCATTTATGAAGTCAGTCTACCATGCTGATACTGCTCCAGCGACATCAGCACCTCACGCGGCTTGCTGCCCTCGTAAGGGCCGATTACGCCTCTGGCCTCCATTGAGTCGATCAAGCGTGCGGCACGGGTGTAACCGACGCGCATACGCCGCTGAAGCAGCGATACAGAGGCCTGCTTGGCTTCCAGAACAATCTGGACAGCCTGTTCATACAATTCATCCTGCGGCTCCTGATCCTCGCTCAAGGTGTCGTCTACCTCAGGCACAAGCGATTCATCATAATTCGCTTCCCCCTGGCTGCTGACATACTGCACAATCGTCTCCACTTCCTGATCGCTCATGAAAGCACCCTGAACACGGATCGGCTTGGAAGCCCCCATCGGCAGGAACAGCATATCGCCGCGTCCGAGCAGCTTCTCGGCACCCGGCATATCCAGAATGGTCCGGGAGTCCACATTCGAGGAGACTCCGAAGGCAATACGCGAAGGAATATTCGCCTTAATCAGGCCGGTAATAACATCCACCGAAGGACGCTGTGTGGCGATAATCAGATGAATCCCCGCCGCCCGCGCCATCTGGGCAAGCCGGCAGATGGCATCCTCTACATCATTGGCGGCAACCATCATCAGATCGGCAAGCTCGTCCACGATGACAACGATATACGGCAGTACTGCTGCCGGATTATCCTTCATCAAGTTGTTATAGCCTTCCATATTGCGTGTGCCGGATTTGGAGAACAGTTCATACCGCTTCTCCATCTCCACCACAATCTTCTTCAACGCCAGACTGGCACGCTTAGGGTCTGTAACTACAGGGGCGAGCAAATGCGGAATGCCGTTATATACATTCAGCTCAACCATCTTAGGGTCAACCATAAGGAATTTCACTTCATTCGGCTTAGCCTTATATAGAATGCTGGTAATAATACCATTAATGCAGACCGATTTACCGGAGCCGGTTGCTCCTGCTACCAGCAGATGGGGCATCTTGGCGAGATTGCCGATAATCGTCTGGCCTGAGATATCCCGTCCGAAAGCAATGGATAGCCGCGAATCCGCCTCCTGGAAAATCTGTGTCTCCATTACTTCCCGCATGGTGACGACCGAGACTTCTGAATTCGGCACTTCAATGCCGATGGCTGATTTGCCGGGAATCGGCGCTTCCATACGGATATCCTTGGCAGCCAGTGCCAGCGCGATGTCATCGGTGAGATTGACAATCCGGCTGACCTTCACGCCGATATCCGGCTGAATCTCATACCGGGTCACCGCTGGTCCACGAACCACTTCCAGCACCTTCGCCCTTACACCGAAGCTCTCCAGTGTAGCCTCCAGCTTGCGTGCCGTCTGCATATAATCATTCTGATCGCCCGCCTTCGCCCCGTTATTGGGCTTAGCCAGCAAACGGAACGACGGCAGCTTGTACGGCTTGGGCGGAGGTGGAGGCGGTATAACCGGAGCCGATGCCCCCTCCTCTGACGTTCCCAACAGCCCGTCCAGCTCCACAGGCAGGATATCCTCCTCGGATCCCCCTGACGGAGCAGGATCTGCTCCCGCTCTCGTCAGGTTACCAGCGCCTGTACCAGTGGCGGCACCGCCACGCGCCGCTGGTGAGAACTCGCTCCATTCCTCCCGGTCCTCGGCATTCAGCCCTTCAGAGCGGATATGCTCGAAGAAGTCCCGGATGATCGGCGTAACAGGCTCAAGCTCCTCATACGGGAAGTCCTCCTCGCCATACTCCTCCAGAGGAGCTCCTCCCGCTGCTGTCATTCCGGAGATGACCGGACCCGTACGCGGATCAGTAATGATAATATCGGGCAGCTCTACCTCCAGATCATCCATGACTTCCGGCTGATTCTGGCGGGCAGACCCGCTGAACCATCCGGTAATTCTACCCAGCAGCTTCGACTGTCCGCGTCTTGGCAGCTGCTGATCCGATCCGTCATCCTCTTCGAAGTAATCGTCATCATCCGCAGGTTCAGGCGTTGTAACTCTGCTGGCTCTAGCCGGTCTGCTGTTCACCACCGGAACAGCAGCAGGGCGGTTAGCCGCCCGGAGCTTAATTCCTTCAATCAGCTTGACGGCCCTTACCCGGAGTAAGGTAAACAGCTCTACATAGGAGAGATTAGTAATCAGCATGAAGCTGATGGCCAGCAATACAATCATCAGCAGCTTAGCGCCCAGATTGCCGAACAGCCATAGGAGCGCAGCGTATTCAAGCGCGCCGATGTACCCCCCGCTGATATCCTTGCCCAGCATGTATACGCTGCTGTCGCCGGCGCCCGGTGAGAGGGCGCCGGATAAATCATTATGTATTTGAGACAGTACATTGCCCGGATGCAGCATCCCAATTGGACCCAGCTTCTGCTGCATAGCCGATATGGTACTCATCAGGCACATGGACAACAGCAGGAGCAGGCCGCCGGTATAGCGGCTGTTCCAGGTGGACGGCCATTTCCTGTGAATCATTACCATCAGGCCGTAGAAAATACCCGCCAGCGGCAGCACAAAATAGAATCTGCCAAGCAAATAGCCCGCCATGCTTGAGAGCGTACGGCCGACAGCCGCTTCCCCTGACAAAGCAATGACGGAAATCGTAATCAGCAGAATTCCGTAGATTTCATATTTTAAAACACTGCCCAGCAGTGCTTTCTTCTTCTTTCTTCTCCGTTTAGCCACGCCAGCCACCCCCGAGTCAACATTATACCATATAATGGCGTGGCGTACCTATGTTCTCTTTTGTCAGAATATGCATCTTTAGGCTGTTTGTTCGCACTTAGCGGTCCAGTTGAACGATAGCACCCGGGGAGAAGGCCGCATCCAGATATTTATCCAGCGGACACTGCAGCAGCCGGACCACCTTCGCCTGGCCTCCATCCAGCAGTTCAACCTGCATCAGCATGCCCTGAATAGTCATCTCCTGCACGGGAGTGGCATAACTGAGCGCCCCCTCGAACACCTGCTCCATTGGCAGAATGGTATAAAAAGTCATTGGGTCAGCCCCCCTTGCGGAAGCGTATCGTTCGTCATAGCTGGCACAGCGGCAATCATCCGGTTCAGGTGGGCCAACGCGGCGCCGATTCCGCCCACTTCATCCATCAAGCCGAATCTGACGGCATCCTGACCACCTACTGCGGTACCGATGTCCCGGTTAAGCTCTCCGGTCTTGAACATCAGATCCTTGAACTGTGATTCCGTGATGCGGGAATGAGAGGTCACGAATTTCACCATCCGCTCCTGCATCCGCTCCATGTACTCGAAGGTCTGCGGCACGCCGATCACCAGGCCGTTCATCCGGATCGGATGGATCGTCATGGTTGCACTTTCAGCAATAATAGAATACGTGGAGGATACCGCTATAGGCACGCCGATGCTGTGACCGCCGCCGATAACAACTGTGACCGTAGGCTTCGACAAGGAAGCGATCATCTCCGCTATAGCCAGCCCAGCCTCTACATCCCCACCAACCGTATTAAGAATAATCAGCAGCCCCTTGATGGTCTTATTCTGCTCGGCGGCAACAAGCTGGGGAATAATATGCTCGTATTTCGTGGTCTTGTTATGCGGCGGCAAGACGAAATGCCCTTCAATCTGTCCAATAATCGTCATACAAAAAATATCCGGCTCTCCTGTCGGAACCGCTGTCTGCCCCAATTCCTTAAGCACCCCCACAGGTCCCGGTATTCCAGGAGGAACCGGCTCATTCACTGCGGGCTTTATCTCCCCTGGCAGGATTTCTTCGTAACGCCCTCCGCCCGCCTTGCTTGCTTCTGTAATTTCCATCGTACACAGCGCTCCCCTTCTGCCTGCAACACCCGTGTGCTTCAGGATTCTGATTTCTGTTAGTATGACATTCCGGAGGACTTCCTTATACACCATAACCTTGAACTATCACATAGAGACGGCGGGCGCTCCTCAGAACGTCCGCCGTCATTGCCGGTTAATATTTGTCCACCACGGCTCCCAGTACTGCTCCATGCACATAAGCCTGGCCTTTCAGACTTTTCAAGCTGTCAGCCTTGCCGGTCACAACTACGCCCAATATCCGGACATCACCGGCTTCCGGCGCCGCCTTATCCTTTTTCAAATAATTGTAGATCCGCTGATATTCACTATAATGAATGTCTTTCTTGCTAACACCGACCTCCACTGAGCCAATGAAATCATCAGGCTTCGCCTGATCCCAATCCGGCTGAACACCAAATCCGTAGACTCCATAATTCGCACTCATCGGGGCCGGATAGTTCATTTTAGCGGGATCATTCTCATTTGGATACGGCTTGAAGTTGAACCCCTCGCGGTCATCATACGTATCGACCCAGTACCAGACTGGCTTTGCGCCTGCGGGTAGCAGGCTTTTCACCTCTTCAAACGAATAATCCTTGTCAAAGGATACGGCCAGTTCCACCCGTTTGTCTGCGTTCATCTTGTCCAGCTCGGGAAGATCATTTAGAATGCTACCGCCGTAATCGACGCCTGGAATATAGAATGCAAGCTCCCTCTGCCCGTTATAGGAATTATACGCCCGGTAATACTCATAACCTTCCTGCTTCATCTTGGCATCCTGTACGGTTAGATTATTAGAGCCTCCATAGGCACCTGTTGTGAAAGGGAACCACCAGGCGTTGTAATTGAGCCATCTATTCTTCCAGGGAACGGGCACATCATCGACGATTTTATAGGTTTGAAGTTCAAGGACTCCTGATAGAAAACCTCTATTGTCCCTAGTGCCTGAATTAAATTCATTAGGGCTGCTGATCCTCATATACTGCTGCTCACTGTACAGGGCATTGGAGGACAGGCGGCCTACCAGTTGCGCTGCACCGTAGAATACGACAATCAGCATAAGCACACTGACCACAACTGAAATCAGGATACTGCGAATCATGCTCTTCCGTTTGGTTTTTTTCAGGGTCTGGATAATATTCTGGTCTTCTGCTTCTTCCCATGGGGCTGTCATTCGCCCTCACCTCCGTATAATTGTTGAAATTGCTGTCTGGCCCGATAAAGAGTAGCTTTCACTCTTCCTTCAGAAATGCCGAGCATGGCGGAGATCTCCTTGTAGGATAACTCCATTTCATATTTCAGCAGAATCAGCTGCTTATTCACCGGATGGAGCCGCGCCAACACTCCTTCAATCTCTTCCTTCCGTTCCCTGCGCAGCAGCACCACTTCCGGCAACTCCTGCTCATGGGCCGGATGTTCCTCCACTTCCTCGCCACTATACTGATATCTCTTCTGACTGCGGCAATGGTCAAAATACCGGTTAATTGCGACCTTGTACAACCATGCGCTGAATTTGCGCTCATCGATCGCATCCAGATACAGCAGCGCCTTGTACACCGTGTCCTGCACAATATCTTCTGCATCTGAGGCTCCGGCGCCGAGGCGGATCAAGTAGCGGCGGATCTCCGCCAGTTTGGGTTGGAGCACCTTCTCCATGTCTCTTGGCTCCATGCTGCACCTCCTTGCCTGTATAACGGTCAGGTTGCCCAAATGTTGTTTTGTGCAGCGAAAAAAACATAAAAAAGCCCCTTTCCCCAGAAACCGTCCAATATTTCCGGGAAAAGAGGCTATTGCCAAAAAGCTATATTGTTAAGAAATGCTTCTCTTATACTTCCATAATAATCGGCAGGATCATCGGTCTGCGGCGGGTCTGCTCATAGAGGAAACGGCCGAGAGAGTCTTTGACACTAGTCTTCAGGGAAGCCCATTCATTGACCTTCTCACTCATCAGACGCTGCAGCGTTCCCGAGACAATGCGGTTCGCTTCGTCCAGGAGACCTTCCGATTCCCGCACATATACGAATCCGCGTGAGATGATGTCAGGACCGGAGACAATCGCTCCGTTCTGCTTGCTGAGGGTAACCACAACCACCAGAATACCATCCTGCGACAAAAGCTTACGGTCACGCAGCACAATGTTACCTACATCGCCGACACCCAGCCCGTCGATCAGTACGTTACCGGCAGTTACCTTACCCGCTCTGCGGGCAGCTCCACCGGAGATCTCAATCACTTCACCCAGCTCGGTGATGAAGATATTGCTTGGCTCTACGCCAACAGACTCCGCCAGAAGTGCATGCTTGCGCTGCATCCGGTATTCACCGTGGATAGGCATGAAGTATTTCGGCTTCATCAGGTTGAGCATCAGCTTCAGCTCTTCCTGGCTGCCGTGACCGGATACGTGAACGCCGGAGTTGGAGCCGCTGTATATAACGTTGGCACCCAGACGGAACAATTCATCAATGGTACGGCCTACATATTTCTCATTACCCGGTACCGGTGTAGCCGCAATAATAACGGTGTCGCCCGGCATAATATCTACCTTGCGGTGGCTGGAACGCGCCATGCGTGTCAGCGCCGACATCGGCTCGCCTTGGCTGCCTGTACACAGTACTACAACACGGTTGCCTGCCATTCTGTTCATCTCTTCAGGCTCAATGAGCATGCCGTCAGGGATATGCAGATATCCAAGCTCGGAAGCAATGGATACTACGTTAACCATGCTTCGTCCAATAACGGTAATTTTGCGTCCGGTTGCTTCAGAAGCGTTCACTACCTGTTGAATACGATGCACGTTGGAAGCAAAGGTTGCTACCACCACACGCTGTTCAGCTTTGCGGAAAATATCCTCCAGCACGATGCCGACATTCTTCTCCGAAGGTGTGAAGCCCGGCTTCTCGGCATTGGTGCTGTCTGACAGCAAGGCCAGAACGCCCTTCGATCCGATCTCAGCCATGCGGTGCAGATTGGCAAATTGACCGTTGACTGGCGTGTGGTCGAACTTGAAGTCACCGGTGTGGACAACGTTGCCCTCTGGTGTCTCAATGCATACCCCGACAGAATCCGGAATACTGTGATTCGTTCTGAAGAAGGTTACCTTAAGCGATGTGCCCAGTTCAACCTCGGAATCCTCGTTAATCAGAATCCGCTTAGTTTCACCCAGCAGGTTCGCTTCCTTGAGCTTGTTCTCTACAAGGCCCAGGGTCAGTCTTGTTCCGTATACAGGAACATTCAGGTTCTTAAGCACATAAGACAATCCGCCAATGTGATCCTCATGTCCGTGGGTAAGTACAATTCCTCTTACCTTGTCACGGTTCTCAGTGAGGTAGGAGATATCCGGTATTACGATATCAATACCCAGCATATCTTCTTCAGGGAACTTCAGACCGGCGTCTACGACTACAATGTCGTTACCGTACTGAACTACGTACATGTTCTTGCCAATTTCACCGACTCCGCCAAGTGCGAATATCGTCAGTTTGTCGTTGTTGTTATTGTTTTTTTTGGACAAATGAATCTAACCCTCCTATGATGTTGGACGTCATACTTTTTATTTGTTAACAATGAGCTTCAATATTTCAGCGGCGCTGTAATATACATCAAATTGCTGTTAACTCCTTATTTCGACAAGGAATTCCCGGTAAGTCTGTATACTTGCGCAAGTCTAAACTCCCGAATCCGGGCAGTAATATCCTCTTGAAGCGGGCAAATGCCCTCAAAATTCCACCACCGCGCCCCTCGCGCGTAAATCCGGCATATTTAGCACAGACTTATTCAAGGACCTATCCTGTCTTACAATGCAATAAATCCGCATTGCCGGAAGATTACCGCATATTCAATTAACCGCACCAAGTCACTTAAGTTCATTATACATGATTTTTTTGGCAAAAGACAAGTCACCCTGTACCTGGTCCTATTCTTTCCTTAACAAACAGCCAATATTTGAGGAAAAGACAAGCAAAAATCGCTGCAATACCTGACTTTTTTAACATAGAGTTAATGCAGGAGAAATAAATACCAAATGAGCTGCGGTGCATGAAGTCCTTATTATCAAAAAACCGGCCGCTCCATGAGAGCGACCGGTTGCCTTTGTAACTATCTTCACCTAATTCACTTATCCATGCCTGGACTATCTTGTCTTAGTAAGGCCGCAATGAAAGCCCCCTCTTCTTCCGTCGGTGAAACCAGCGGCAGACGGACCGAGCCGACATCCATCCCGCGCAGCCCCAGTGCATACTTCACTGCCGAGGGATTGGGCAGCGGCTGAGGACACTCGAACAGCCCCTTGAAGACCGGAAACAGCTGCCGGTGAAGCTCGCCTGCACGGCGGACATCGCCGGAGTTGAAGGCCTCGATCATCTCCGACATCTGCGCTCCCACAACATGGCTGGCCACACTGATGATACCGTGGCCCCCCACAGCAAGCGTCGCGAGGCCGGCGGAATCATCTCCGGTGTAGACATGGAAGTCTTCAGGACAAGCTGAGGCAATCCAAGTAATCTGGTCTACCGAAGCACATTCCTTCGTGGCCACAATATTAGGAATCTCCGCCAGACGCAGGGTGGTAGCTACACTCATGCTTACTGTCGTTCGTCCCGGCACATTGTACAAGATGCAGGGCAGCGAAGTCGCGGCAGCAATTGTAGAGAAATGCTGATAGAGCCCTTCCTGATTCGGTTTATTGTAATAAGGGACGACCAGAAGCACACCGTCCACGCCGATTTTCTCGGCTTCCTTAGTGAGCTCTATGGAATGTCTGGTGCTGTTGCTGCCGGTACCGGCAATAATTTTACAGCGTCCGCCTGCCTGCTGCTTCACGAAGGAGAACAGCTTCAGCTTCTCCTTATCGGTTAAGGTCGGCGATTCGCCGGTGGTTCCGCAGACTACGAGCGCAGCAGACTTTTGTTCCTCGATCAGAACATCGACCAGCCTTGAAGTTGCTTCCCAGTTGATTTCTCCTTCCCCGTCAAACGGGGTTACCATTGCGGTGATCAGTCTTCCGAAATCCACTTTGAATTCCTCCTTGTCAGCGGTGCAATTCAAACTTGGCATGCAGGGCGCGAACCGACTGCACCATATCTTCTTTTTTCACGAGAACCCAGATGGTTGTGTTGGAATCGGCAGACTGCAGAATCTGGATGTTCTGCGAGCTGAGCGCCTCGACGATATGCGCCATGATTCCCGGAACGCCGTTGATGCCTCCGCCGATGACGGAGACCTTGGCACAGCCGGACAAGCTCTTGGGACGCAGGCCCAGCTCTTGAAGCGCGGCAATCGCCTGCTCCGACTTGTCATCGAACACTGTATATACGGCCTCGGTCGGTGTCACATTGATAAAGTCCACGCTGATTCCGTTATCGGCCATACTCTTGAAAATCTGCAGTTGCACGCCGGTGCCGTTACCCTCCGGACATTCCACCGAGATCTGCGTAATATTACTGACATAGGCAACACCAGTGACGAACCGGTCCACGACTCCATGGGATACATCGCTGAAGCCCTCTGGATGGGTCACAAGCGTCCCTTCCGCTTCGGAGAAGGTCGAGCGTACACGCACCGGAATCTGGGCCTGCATGGCAATCTCCACAGCCCGCGGATGAATGACCTTGGCTCCCTGATACGCCATGTTACAAATCTCGGTGTAGCTGACATAAGTAAGCTGCCTTGCATCTTCCACAATCCGCGGATCAGCGGTGAGAATTCCGTCCACATCCGTATAGATATCTACCATATCCGCACGCAGCGCGGCCCCAAGGGCTGTAGCTGAGGTGTCGCTTCCTCCGCGGCCCAGCGTGGTGAAATCACCCGCTTCAGTCTGGCCCTGGAAACCGGTTACTATTACTACTTTATGCTCACGCAGTTCCCGTAGAATGCGTTCTGTCCGCACATCCAGGATTCTGGCATTGCCATAGCTGTTGTCGGTCAGGAATCCGGCTTGCGCCCCTGTCAGCACCGTCGACCGAATGCCCTCCTGCTCTAGCAGACCGCACAGATTGGCCGCCGAGATGATCTCCCCGCAGCACATCAGCAGATCCCGTTCCCGGTCCGGCAGTGAATTCCCGCTCTGAACCGCCAGATCAAGCAGTGTATCGGTAGCATAGGGTTCCCCCTTGCGGCCCATAGCCGAGACTACAACCACCAGGCTGAACCCGCTGGCCAGCTCCCGTTTGACATGACGGATTACGTGTTCTCTGGCCACTGGTGTGGAGAGTGAGGTTCCGCCGAATTTTTGCACCAAAATACCCATGTATAATTCCTCCATTACTTCTCTCAGCAGAACTACTGAACCCTACGTGAAATAAATCACCCCGCGAGGCAGAAGTGTTCGTAGCCGCGATAACCTGACTCTTATTATAGCGTAAAATTGTTTGTGCCGCCCCCGGGATGAGGACGGCAGAAATGAAGCTTATGGGTCCGTCAGCTAAAATTCGCTCTTCCGGGCCAATCCTGTGCTGATTATATAAGCTATGCAGAATGAAATCGTTGTACCAGCATAGGCTGCAACTGGTTGCCCTGCAGGGCGGCGTAGCAGGCCTCAGGAATGAGATCCATCTGCGCCACCAGCGAATTCGGCTTCCCCTCCGGGTTATCCTGTCCGAACGGGACGAAATAAATATGTTTGGCTACCAGTAGCTTCGCAATATTCGCCGCGTTAAGTCCGAGTCCGTCATTCGTCGAGATCGCCAGCACCAGCGGACGCCCGTTGCGCATCTGTGATTTGGCTGCCATCAGCACCGGACTGTCCGTCATCGCATTCGCCAGCTTGCTTGTTGTGTTCCCTGTGCAGGGAGCAATCGTCAGCACATCCAGCAGCTTGGAAGGACCCAGCGGCTCCGCTTCAACAATTGTAGAAATGATATCATTCCCTGTTATATCTTTCAACTGTTTTAACCAATTTTCCGAGGTTCCAAAGCGGGTGTCCGTATTCAGTACCGAAGCAGACACAATCGGCACCACATTCGCTCCTGAGTCCATGAACCGCTGAATCTGCGGCATCACCTCAGCGAAGGTGCAGTGTGAGCCGGTAATGGCATAACCTACTGTTTTTCCGTGCCAATCCATTCATTCATCCCCCCTGATTAAAGTCTCGTCCGATATCGACTGTACCAGTGCACCTGCCATAATGATTCCGGCGCTCTTGGGGGCAACAATCCCGGGCAGGCCCGGTGCCAGCATCGCCTTGATCCCGCGCTTCTCGGCATAACGGAAGTCGCATCCGCCCGGTGCGGACGCCAAATCAATGATCACGCAGTGCGGCTGAAGCCGGGACAGGACCTGAGCGTTGATAATCATAGCGGGTATGGTGTTGAAGATCAGATCCGCCTCTGGTGCATGCAGCAGCAAATCCTCTGTCATAAAAGGCTTCCAGCCCATTTCCGCCGCTCTTGCAAAGTGCTCCTGCTTCCTGACGCCTACTTTGACCGTTGCTCCCATTCCCTGGAGCGTTCTGGCCATGGTGAACCCGGTCCGGCCAATTCCCAGCACCATCGATGTGGAGCCGTGTATGGTAAAGTCCGTGTTCTGTATGGCCATCACCAAAGCTCCCTCCGCTGTCGGAATAGAGTTATAGATCGCCACATCGTCCCTGTTCAGCAGTTCCACCAGCTTCAGGGAATGAACGGCACAAAGGCCGCGCAAATAGTTTTTAGCCATGCCGGTGTATACGATTGCCCGGGACGGCAGAGCCGCAATATGCTCCTCCTTCAGCTGGAGGCGTTCCGAAGAATATAACGCGTTAATGTACCCCTCCTCATCGCAGCCGACCGCCGGCAGCACCAGCACATCCGCTTGACCAAGCAGCTCAGTCGACAGCAGTTCCAGGCTTACCCCCGGGCATGGGGCATCCCATGTATCGAATCCGGCAACGCTTACGGCCGCATCCAATTCCACACATTTCCGAATCACTTCAATTTGTCTCGCGTCCCCGCCCAGGAACACGATCCTGATGCCAGTAAGCATAGGGATGACGCTCCTTTCCACAACCACATTCGACTATAGAGCATCTTATGCCGGAAGCCGCCGATGGGTGAAGAGCGGAGAAGAATTCTAATTCCCGGCAATACCTATAGCTTAAATAAGCTAACAAAATAACCCCACAAAGTGGGGCTTTAGCTTCGAAGATGACTCAGGTACTTTGCGGGGACCCCAAAACATATAAATTTAAAAAAAGCCTGCGGCTGCACCCGAAGGTGCATTTCCGCAAGCTTATTAGTACAGCTATAAGTTAAGGAGGGCTTATTTGCCAGTATGCCCGAAGCCGCCGGCTCCGCGAGCCGTGTCGGACAACTCATCCACTTCCGCCAGAGTCACTTCCGGCACAGCCTGGAATACCATCTGGGCGATCCGCTCGTTGCGGGCAATCGCAAACGGCTCCTGTCCCAGATTGATCAGCAGCACCTTAATTTCGCCCCGGTAATCCGCATCGATGGTACCCGGTGTGTTCAGGCAGGTGATGCCATGCTTGAGGGCCAGCCCGCTGCGCGGACGGATCTGCGCCTCCAGCCCGCCTGGCATCGCCAGTGATATGCCAGTGGGGATCAGTGTCCGCTCGCCCGGAGCAAGCACCACAGGCTCTCCTACAGCGGCATACAGGTCATACCCCGAGGCCTGCTCGGACATTTTGCAGGGCAGCAGAACATCCTCATTCCCTGGCAGTTTGTTAATTTGTACGTAATGAGGCAAGATCATCTCTCCTAACATTGGCTATCGCTTTATCTGTGGAACCAACCATTGCCAGGGACAACGGCTGTGCGAACATAAAGTCCAGCAGAGCATCGATATCCTCCATGGTTACAGCTCCGATTTTGGCTATCATTTCATCCAGCGTATCCTGACGGCCGAGCATCAGCTCATTTTTGCCCATCCGGTTCATCCGGCTGCCCGTGCTCTCCAGGCTGAGAATCAGGCTCCCCTTGAGCTGCTCCTTGCCTTTACGCAGTTCGTCCTCGCTCAAACCGTTCACAGCCAGATCACGCAACATCTCTTTGATCAGCTCCGTTACTTCCTTGGTCTGCTTCGGCGCTGTCCCGGCATAGACCGTGAACAAGCCGCTGTCAGCCTGGGCACTGTGGTACGAGAAGACCGAATAGGCCAGACCACGCTTCTCACGGATCTCCTGGAACAGCCGGGAGCTCATGCCGCCGCCGAACGCATTGTTAAGGAGCGCCATCGGATATTGCAGCGGCCCGCCGCTGCGGACACCCGGCAGGGAGATGCAGATGTGATTCTGCTCGGTCTTCTTTTTGTGGAATACCAGCTCCCCCTGATATGCAGGCTCAGTCAGTTCCGGCGCTTCACCATGATTCGTGAAGGAACCGAAATGCTGCTCCAGCAGCGGGATCAGCCCGTCGTTAATATTACCGGCTACGCTGATCACTGTGTTTTCGATGGTGTACTGCTCGTTCATGTAAGCACGCAGATCATCCGGCGTCATCTCCAGCAAGCGGTCCTTCAGCCCGAGGATCGTATAGGCCAGCGGGTGCTCGCCGTAAGCGGCAGCACACATCAGCTCATGGACAAGATCATCCGGTGTGTCCTCGCACATGGCGATTTCCTCCAGGATGACATTCTTCTCCTTGGCCAGTTCCTCGGCATCCATCCGTGAACGGAAGAACATATCTGCCAGCACATCCACAGCAATCGGCAGATGCTCATCCAGCACCTTAGCATAAAAGCATGTATATTCCTTCGAGGTAAAAGCATTGACGTTCCCGCCAATGGCATCGAACTGTTCGGCAATATCCTTGGCGCTATAGCGGTCTGTCCCCTTAAAGAGCATATGCTCGATGAAATGGGAAATCCCGTTGTTTAGCGGGTTCTCATTGCGGGAGCCCGTCTTAACCCAGATTCCGAAAGATACGGATCGGCCGGTCGGGATCTTCTCGGTAACCACCCGGAGTCCGTTTGATAATAATATTTTGTCCAATGTGTAATCCTCCTGGCACAGCCTTGTTCTGTCTGTATTTGTTATTCGCGCCTCTTATCCTATCAGAAATAGGGCGTTCACTCAACTTCCGCAGTCACGATACGCTCAGCGGAGAGCGTCTGACTGACGGTTCCCAGCTGCAGGCCCTTGGCTCTGATCCCCCGGATCATCCCTCTCAGCGCTTGCGAGGAGGATGCCGTCGGATGCATTAAAATTAGGGTTCCCGGCTCTACCCGCCTGCTGATCTTGGCAACAACTGATTCCGGGGACGGATTGCGCCAATCAACCGTATCCAGCGTCCATAATACCGTCTTCAGTCCCAGTGAGGCGGCGATTTCCACCGTCTGCTGATTAAAGTCTCCTGACGGCGGAGCAAACCACTTATTCGTCACACCCAGGCTTTCCTTCAGCAGCTTCTGCGTTTTCTCAATCTCTGCAGTGGCACGCGTCCGGCTTAGAATACTCATCTTAGGATGCGTATACGCATGGTTCTCTACCTCATGCCCGCGCTTCAGCATCTCTGCTGCAAGCTCCTTGTTGCGGCTTAACCAGCTTCCGTCCAGAAAAAAAGTGACCTTCACCTTCTCCGCATCCAGAATGTCCAGCATCGGAAGGATATACTCATTCCCCCAGGCCACATTAATCATCAGCGAGACCATCGGCTTCGCCGGATTCCCCCGGTAGATCGGCTGTGCTCCCAGATCATCCAGTGATACCTTAGGCTTAATCTGGCGGTACATCAGCTTAAGCCCTGCTTCGGGTCCCCGTAAAAGCGCGCTCCGGTAGGTTGCCTCCACATCGACCTCCAGCCCGTTATACCCCGGTATGGCTTTCCATACCCGGTCCACAACAGCATTCACCGGCTGCGCATTCAGCGCCTCGGCCCGGCGGGTAATCTGAGCGCGCAGATCATCCTCTGTCTGATTCAGAGCATAGCTCATTACGGCTGCATCCGCCTGAGGCTTAAGCCCGGCAATCATCTCTTTCACGGGTCCGTTCGTGCTGCCAATTCCAATTACTACTGCGATGCAAGCCAGCACGAGCGCCGCCTTGTCCGTCTTCATGACGTTATACCTCCCTGGCACAAACGGTCTGTTTCGTCTCCGCACCAGGGTCAAGCCGTGCGGGGACGCTTTGTCCCAGCCTATGTATGCAGAGTGCAAATTATGCATACTGCATCTATGACGCCTGCAAGCGGGTAAGGTATAACCGTCAGTCAGGACGGTAACGCAGCGTATACTTTTCCAAAAAAAAGAGCCAGAACTGTACTGCTTCTGTCTCTTCTTCTTATCTATAGTAAGGATAACGGTGAAGCGTCAGCGTAATGCTTCTTACGCCTTCGCTCCGCTCTCTGAAGTCAGTACAGCTTTGCGTGACAAGTTGACGCGGCCCTGCTGGTCGATCTCTGTTACCTTCACGGTGATCGTGTCGCCAATCGCCACAACATCTTCCACCTTCGCCACACGGTCTGTGGACAGCTGGGAAATATGCACAAGGCCGTCTTTGCCAGGGATCAATTCAACAAAAGCGCCGAATTTCTCAATGCGTCTAACCGTACCCACATAAATCTCACCGACCACAACTTCCTTTACAATACCCTCAATGATGCCACGGGCCTTCTGGATCATAGCTTCATCAGAAGAACCGATAAATACGCGGCCATCCTGTTCGATGTCAATCTTCACGCCGGTTTCTTCAATGATCTTGTTGATGATTTTACCGCCGGCACCGATTACATCACGGATCTTGTCCGGATTGATATTGATGATAATTATCTTCGGAGCATATTTAGACAGGCTCGTTCTTGGAGCTGCGATCGCTTCATTCATTTTGCCCAGAATAAACATCCGGCCTTCTCGTGCCTGCTCAAGCGCCTCCTGCAGAATCTTGCGGTCGATGCCGTCGATTTTGATATCCATCTGAATCGCCGTTACGCCTTCTGCTGTACCCGCTACCTTGAAGTCCATATCGCCGAGGTGATCTTCCATGCCTTGAATATCGGTCAAGATGGATACATGCTCCCCGTCCTTGATCAGACCCATCGCTACACCGGCTACAGGCGCCTTGATAGGTACCCCTGCATCCATCATCGCCAGAATACTGGCACAGATACTTGCCTGGGAGGTGGAGCCATTGGATTCAATCGCTTCGGATACCAAACGGATAGTGTACGGGAATTCAGTCTCACTTGGAATCACCTTGGACAACGCGCGTTCGCCGAGTGCCCCGTGCCCGATCTCGCGGCGTCCCGGTGCTCTTAGCGGACGGGCTTCCCCTACGCTGAACGGAGGGAAGTTGTAGTGGTGCATGAAGCGCTTGGTTTCAGCCGGATCAATACCATCCAGAATCTGCACATCGCCCAGTGCGCCCAGTGTACATACGCTGAGGATCTGTGTCTGGCCGCGTGTGAACAGACCGGAACCATGCGTGCGCGGCAGAAGAGCTGTATCACATTCGATCGGACGGATCTCGTCCAGCTTCCGTCCATCCGGACGAACCTTGTCATGTGTGATCAGACGTCTAACTTCATCCTTCACGATATCATGCAGGGCTTCCTTAACATCCTTAAGAAGCTCTGGAGTTTCTATGTATTTCTCTGCGAAATACGCCACCGCTTCGTTGTTCACCAGATCAATAGCATCCTGACGGGCATGCTTCTCGGCAATTCTTACAGCTTCCACCAGACGGCTCTGCGCAAAAGTACGAACCTCTGTATTCACATCCGCATTAACCGCATGCAGCTTCACAGCCATCTTTTCTTTACCGGCAACGGCTACGAGTTGTTCAATCACTGCCACAATCTTGCGGACCTCGTCATGTCCGAACATGATCGCTTCAAGCATTACTTCTTCAGTCACTTCATTGGCTTCTGCTTCTACCATCATGATGGCATCCTTCGTACCGGCCACAACCACATAGATATCGCTGATTGCTTGCTGGGCTTGATCAGGATTGATGATGAATTCCCCGTTAATCCGGCCGACAGCCACGCCGCCGATGGGTCCGTTGAACGGCACATCAGAGATACTGAGCGCAGCGGAAGTACCGATCATGGCCGCAATATCAGGCGCACAGTCCTGATCCACACTCATTACCAGGTTCAAGACTTGAACGTCATTGCGGAATCCTTCCGGGAACAATGGACGAATTGGACGGTCTGTCAGACGGCTGGACAGAATTGCTTTCTCGCTCGGACGTCCTTCACGTTTGATGAATCCGCCCGGGATTTTGCCTACTGCATATAATCTTTCCTCATAATTCACTGTAAGCGGGAAAAAATCCAGATCTTTAGGCTCACTGGATGCTGTAACCGTACACAATACTGAAGTATCCCCGTAACGCACCATCACGGCTGCGTTCGCTTGTTTGGCCAGACGGCCTGTTTCCAGCACAAGGCGTCTTCCGCCCAGCTGCATTTCCACACGTTGTTCCATAAAACCCCTCCTTGAATGGTAATAATACGTTCCTGTATGTTCTACAAGCAAAAACGGCTTGTCCTCCGCAGAAGTGCTATAGCCGTTTTTGCGAATGCTATCAACTTGTCAACTGTAAAAGTTTACCCTAAATTTTCAAAAAGCAACCCGGCTGTCCCGCTGTCGCTCGTAAGAAGGACATACGGTATACAACCAGGCTGCTTTTGGGCTGAGCTTATGGAAAATTAACGACGCAATCCCAGTTTTTCGATCAGGGCGCTGTAACGTCTGATGTCTTTGTTCTTCAAATACGCCAGCAGTTTACGACGTTGTCCAACCATCTTCAGCAGTCCACGGCGGGAATGATGATCCTTCTTGTGCGTACGCAAGTGGTCAGTCAAATTAACGATGTTCTCCGTAAGGATAGCAACTTGCACCTCAGGGGATCCAGTATCGGATTCGTGAGTTTTGTGCTCGTCGATCAATTGGTGTTTACGTTCTTGAGTCAATGCCATCCTGTTCACCTCCTTCATTATAATCGCCAGTAGCCTCGTCACCGTCGGTGAGAACAAGTAACCAAGCTAAGGTTCTGATGCTGTCATTCCAGCAACGTTAATCAGTATAGCACCTTCACAGACAAAAGTAAACGGCTTGTCCGGAAAGATTAGGAATGATATCCCAGCAGCCCTTTGGCTGTCTCAGCATCTGCACCGATCTGTGCAATCAAGGCATCGATGGACCCGAACTTGCGTTCAGACCGGATATAGGAAACCAGCTCCACCTTAAGCTCATGCCCATAGATATCTGAGGCAAAATCAAACAGGTGTACCTCAAAGCTCGGAGTGGTCACGCCTTCGTGAAACGTTGGCTTCACGCCGACATTCATCACCCCGTACAAGACCTCATTCCGGTAAAAGACCTTGACGGCGTATACGCCCTTGGCCGGAATAACATAGCGGTCTTCGAGCTGCAGGTTGGCTGTCGGAAAGCCGATGGTCCGGCCACGCTTCTCCCCGTGCCCTACGGTACCGCGCAGGTGATAACAACGTCCAAACCAGGCATTAGCCTTACCCAGTTCCCCGCTCAGCAAGCTCTTGCGGATACCTGAGCTACTGACCTTCTCTCCTTCAAGCAGGAACGGGGCGACCGTCTCTACCTTCATCGCACCTTGTCCCAGCTCCGAGAGCCTGTCCGCATCTCCCTCACCTTTGTAGCCGAAGCGGAAGTCGAACCCTACAACTGCAGTTACAATCTGCAGCGGCAGCAGCATCACAGAGACAAAGTCCGCCGGACTTACCCGGGAGAGCTCTTCATTAAATTCAATTATATATAAAAGCTCAACACCCATCCCGGCAAGCAGCTCCTGCTTATCCTTAGAGGGGGTCAAGTATCCCTCATAATCCCCTTTGCCCATAACATCCTTGGGATGGGGGTAGAAGGTCATCACCGCTGCGGGTACACCTGCCTCGCGGGCCAGAGCAACAGCTGATGTGATGACACTGGCATGCCCGAGGTGCAGTCCATCGAACTGTCCCAGGGCAACTACTTGAGGCTGCGCATACTGTGCTGCCGCCTCAGGCAGCATCGGATAGCTTAACGTTACGGTTCTCACGCTGTTTCTCACCTACATTCGCAAATAAATTAAAGTTTAGACCTGGGCAAACACCTTGACAGGTGCAATAGCTCCGTTAGCCTCCAAAGCATAAATACCGAGGAACTCCCCTTGCTGATCATAGAGACGGAAATCTCCGGCCTGCTTCACTTCCGGCATTACAAACCGGGTCGACAGACGTTGCCCCTGCAGGGCTGCTTTCTTCTTCTCTGCGGCAACGGTATGTCTGGGCATATGTGAAATCGCCTCGTCAGCAGCAATCAGATGCTCATCCAGTGTGCCGCCTTCCTTGTGCTGCGCAATTTGCTCCAGAGTCAGGCAATGACTGGCAGAGATCCCGGCAGACATCGTCCGCTCCAGCTTCACCATTACACCGGGAAGACCGAGCTTACGTCCGATATCTACACAGAGGGTACGGATATAGGTCCCCTTGGAGCATAACGCCCGGAAAGTGATCTCCGGATAGTTGCCATTCCAGACCATCTGCTGCATCTCAATCTCATAAATCTCCACTTCACGGCTCTTGCGCTCTACGGTCTTGCCTTCCCGGGCCAGCTCGTACAGACGCTTGCCGTCCACCTTCACTGCGGAATACATCGGCGGCACCTGTGAGATCACGCCCTGGAAGGAGTTCAGCACAGCCAGCACTTCGGCTTCTGTGACATGAACCTCCTCCACGGATTCCGTAATCGTCCCGGTTAGATCCTCTGTATCGCTGGCCATTCCCAGCCGCAGCGTGGCGACATATTCCTTGGGCAGCTCCTGAATATACTCCACTACTCTAGTAGCCCGGCCTAGACAGAGCGGCAATACTCCGGTTACCTGAGGATCAAGGGTCCCGGTATGTCCAATCCGCTTCATGCCCAGAATGCGCCGCGCCTTGGCCACAACATCATGTGAAGTGAACCCTGCCGGCTTATATACAGCCAGAACTCCTGTAAGCTCACTCATAAATGACGTTTGACCTCCTCCAGCACCTGTGTCACAGCTTCTTCCAGAGTTCCATTAATACGCGCGCCTGCTGCCCGGGTGTGTCCTCCGCCGCCGAAGGCTTGTGCAAGTGCGGCCACATCCACCTTACCTGCTGAACGAAGACTGGCCTTCACCGCATGGTCATCAATAACCTTGAACAGAATGCCTACCTCTACACCGCGGATATTCCGCGGATAGTTGACAATCCCTTCAAGGTCCTCATTGGCCGCTCCAGAGTCCAGCATATCCTTAGGTGTAACATACACCCAGGCTATATCTCCTTCAGAGCTGAGCTGTAATGTGCTAAGTGCACGGTTTAGCACCTTCACCTGGGGAAGCGTCATCTCTTCCAGCAGGGTCTCAGCCAGGTCCGGTCCATTCACACCCAGTGTCAGCAGTTCGGATACCGCCGCCATCACTTTAGGAGAAGTATTGCTGTAACGGAAACCGCCGGTATCCGTTAACAGTCCAGTATAAATGGCTGTGGCAATATCAATATCCCACTTGAGTTCAAAGGTCTTCAGCAGATCGAACAGTATCTCTGCTGTCGCTGCCGCATCCGGCTTGATGAGGTTCACCGCGCCGTAGCCGTTGTTCGTTGGATGATGGTCAATATTCAAGATCAGTGCATCACTGGTGAAATGCTGCTGGGTCAGCCCTACACGCTGGAAATCCGCACAGTCAACACATATCACATGGCTGTACTGGCGGGGCAACGAACCCTCAGACAGATTGACAATCTGATCGGCATGCCATAAGTATTCCATTCGCTGCGGAATCTGGCCTTCATTCAGCATCAGATATTTTTTGCCCAGACATGAGAGAAGCCAGCCCACCGCAAGGGTGGAGCTGACTGCATCTCCGTCCGGCTGAACATGCGACACTACAAGATAATCGTCGTGTTCCAGCAGAAACTTACGCGTCTGCTGGAGACTTTGTTCATAGCTCTGCATTCGCCGTCTCCTTTATGTTCCGTGGCCTATTCGTTTTTGCCGATTTCGCCGAGCAGCTTCTCAATGTGACTTCCGTAAGCAACGGATTCGTCAATCTTGAAGATCAGCTCAGGCGTATGGCGCAGGCGGATCGCTTTACCAAGCTCCGAGCGGAGAAAGCCATTGGCCTTCTCAATCGCTCTAAGTGAGTCTGATTTCTGCTCCTCGTCCCCGAATACGCTCAGGTATACCTTGGCCTGTGACAGATCGTTCGTCACATCTACGCCAGTTACAGTTACGAACCCGACACGCGGGTCCTTCAGTCCGCTTTGGATGAGCTGGCTCAGCTCTTTCTTAATCTGCTCGCCAACCCGTCCCGCTCTGATTTTAGACATCTTATTTCACCTCTTCGCTTAGCGCTCTACCGTTTCCATGATGAATGCTTCGATAATGTCGCCTTCAACGACATCATTATAGCGTTCCAAAGTTATGCCACATTCATAACCCTGTGCCACTTCTTTTGCATCATCTTTGAAACGCTTCAAGGTGTCGATTTTGCCTGTGAAGACAACGATACCGCTGCGGATCAGGCGCATTTCAGCATTGCGGGCAATTTTGCCGTCGGTAACCATACAACCTGCGACACTGCCCACTTTGCTGATTTTGAATACGTTGCGCACTTCGGCATGACCGATAACGTTTTCTTTAAATATAGGATCAAGCATGCCCTTCATGGCACTTTCGATCTCTTCAATGACATTGTAGATGATGTTATGCAGTCGCACATCCACCTTCTCCTGCTCGGCCGCCGCTTTCGTCTGGGCATCCGGACGAACGTTGAAACCGATCACGATAGCATTGGAGGCTGCTGCCAGGGTAATATCGGATTCCGTAATCGCGCCGGCACCGCTGTGAAGGATCTTCACGCGTACGCCTTCGACTTCGATCTTGGCCAAGGAGCCCTTCAGCGCCTCTACCGAACCCTGAACGTCACCCTTGATGATAACGTTGAGATCCTTGATCTCGCCGTCCTTGATATGCTTGAACAGATCATCCAGCGTAACGCGGGTGTTCGTGTTCAGCTCGGACTGGCGCTGCGTTGTAGAACGTCTGTCAGAGATCGCGCGTGCTTTACGCTCATCTTCGAAGGCCATGAACGGATCGCCCGCCTGCGGCACCTCGGTCAGACCGGTAATTTCCACTGGAGTGGAAGGTCCCGCTTCCTTGATTTTGCGTCCCTTGTCATTCACCATGGCGCGTACGCGGCCGAAGCAGTTACCCGCTACAAATGCGTCTCCGACCTTCAGCGTACCATTCTGCACGAGAATACGGGCAACCGGTCCACGGTTCTTGTCAAGCTCAGCTTCTATAACAGTACCGCGTGCCCGTTTGTCCGGGTTCGCCTTGTACTCATTTACTTCGGCAACGAGCAGGATCATTTCCAGCAGCTCTTCAAGGTTAATGCGCTGCTTAGCCGACAGGTTGACGAAGATTGTATCGCCGCCCCACTCTTCCGGCACCAGCTCATAGCTTGTAAGCTCCTGCTTCACCTTGTCAGGGTCTGCGCCCGGCTTGTCGATCTTGTTAACTGCCACAATGATCGGAAGTCCGGCTGCCTTGGCATGGTTGATCGCTTCTACAGTCTGAGGCATTACGCCGTCATCTGCCGCTACAACGATAATCGTCATATCTGTAACCTGGGCACCACGGGCACGCATGGCGGTGAAAGCTTCATGGCCCGGAGTATCAAGGAATGTGATTTTCTTATGATTAATCTCAACCTGATAGGCACCGATATGCTGCGTAATTCCACCTGCTTCGCCGCCGGATACATTCGTGGAACGGATGGCATCGAGCAAGGTTGTTTTACCATGGTCAACGTGACCCATGATCGTTACAACCGGTGGCCGGGTCATCAGATCATCTTCGGAATCGTTCTCTTCCACGGTCTCGAAGCTGTCTTCATCAACCGGAATCTTCACTTCTACTTCTACGCCGAATTCGCCGGCCAGCAGCAGAATCGTATCGATATCAAGCTCCTGATTGATGGTGGCCATAACCCCCATCGAGATCAGCTTCTTGATCACTTCCGAAGCATCCTTGTGAAGCAGCTTCGCGGTTTCACCCACGGTCATGCTGCCACGGACAATGATCTTCTTAGGTGTGTTGTCAATCTTCTCACGATATACGGTCGGCTGGTTTCTGCCGCGGTTGTTCTTGCCGCCACGGCCGCGATAGTTGCCGCCCTTGTTGTCGTCGTAACGTTTCTGGCCGCTGTTGTTGCCACCAGGTCTGCCGCCAGTGGTGTTCTTCTTAGGGCCGTCGCTGCGTGAGAAACCTCCGCCTGCATTGCCTTGACCTTGCGGACGGTCACCTGTACGTGGTGCGCTGCCTTGTCCTTGCGGACGGCTGCCGCCAGTAGAGCTGCCTTGTGGACGGCTACCGCCAGTGGAGCTGCCTTGTGGGCGGCTGCCGCCAGTAGAGCTGCCTTGTGGACGGCTACCGCCAGTGGAGCTGCCCTGTGGGCGGCTGCCGCCAGTGGAGCTGCCTTGTGGACGGCTGCCGCCAGTGGAGCTGCCTTGTGGACGGCTGCCGCCAGTGGAGCTGCCCTGTGGGCGGCTGCCAGTGGAGCTGCCTTGCGGGCGGCTGCCAGTCGAACTGCTTTGTGGACGGCTGCTGCTTGAACTGCCCTGCGGGCGAGAATTCTGAGCGGAGCCTGATGTTTGTGTTCTGCGGGAATCTTGTCCGCTTTGGGGCCTTGGGGACGTCGTCGATTGGTTGTTGTTTTGGTTACTGTTCATACCTACCTGCTTTTCCGATTGAATTTTGTTGGTATTCTGAGCACTGCGTACTTCGGCGGTTACCGTTCCGGGAGTTACCGGACGGCTGCTGGTGCCGGTGTCCCGCTTGGCTGCAGCGTTTGACTTGATGTCCTTGAAGAACTGTTCAACTTTGTTCACGGAGCCATTCTCCATGACACTCATATGATTATTCACCGGGACATCCAAACGCTTCAGAATGGTAATAATTTCTTTACTGCTCATGTTCAAAGACTTTGCATATTCGTATACGCGCAGCTTATCCTTATTATCTTCTTTAGTCAATAACTCCACCTCCGACAGTATCTCCAAGCGTTCTGGAGACCATTTCCGCGAATCCTTTATCCGTAACGGCCAGCACTACGCGCTGGTCCTTACCAATACTTGCACCGAGTTCATCCCGGTGAAATGCGATTACTAGTGGAATATCGTAGGTCCCGCATTTATCGCGGAACTTCTTCTGGGTATTATCTGAAGCGTCACCTGCCAGGACGACCAGCTTCGCCTCTGAAGACCGTACTGCCTTAAGCACAGCCTCATCGCCGGTGACAATCTTGCCTGCTCTCATCGCAAGCCCTAAATAAGAAAGTGTCTTACTCATTGTCCTCACTATCCTTCGCTGCCAAAAACTGCTCCTCCACGGATGCAAAATCCCGGGCAAGCTGGGCATAGATTTCAGGACTGACCTGACATTTCAATGCCCGGTCAAGTGCTTTGGTCTTCTGTGCTAGCTTAAAGTATTCCAGTTTACCGCAGATATAAGCGCCACGGCCCGACTTCTTGCCTGTCAGGTCAATCAGCACCTCGCCTTCAGGCGTTCTCACCACGCGAATCAGCTCTTTCTTGGGCATCATCTCCTGGCTGGCAACGCATTTACGCAGCGGCACCTTTCTTTGCTTCATAACAAAGCACCTCCCGTCAGTCAGCATTCATTAATCGATGGAGACGGAATCCTGATGCATTTCATCATTGGACGATCTGGGTCTGCCGTATTCCTGCTCCGCCTGCGTCTCGCTCTTGATATCGATCTTCCAGCCGGTCAGCTTAGCGGCAAGACGGGCATTCTGCCCCTTGATGCCGATGGCCAGTGACAGCTGATAGTCAGGAACAATGACGCGGGCCATTTTCTCAGGTTCAAAGACTTGAACCTCAAGCACCTTGGACGGGCTAAGCGCATTGGCTACGTACTCCTGCACCAGCTCGGAATATCTGACAATATCAATCTTCTCACCGCGAAGCTCAGTCACAATGGTCTGTACACGTGTGCCTCTCGGCCCTACGCAAGAGCCGACCGGGTCCACTTCGGGATTGCGTGAGAACACGGCGATCTTGGAGCGGAAGCCAGCTTCGCGGGCAACGGAACGAATCTCCACCACCCCGTCAAAAATCTCCGGCACCTCCAGCTCGAACAGACGCTTCAGGAGACCTGGATGACTGCGGGACAGCATAATCTGCGGCCCTTTGGTCGTGTTCTCCACCTTAGTGATATAAGCTTTGATACGCTCGCTCTGCTTGAACTTTTCTCCAGGCATCAGCTCGCTCAGCGGAAGAACCGCCTCGATTTTGCCAAGATCCACATAGATGTTGCGCATATCCTGACGCTGTACAAGGCCGGTTACAATATCATCTTCCTTGTCGATAAAAGCGTTATAGATCAGGCCACGTTCCGCTTCGCGGATACGCTGGGTAACCACCTGCTTCGCAGTCTGGGCGGCAATGCGGCCGAAATCACGCGGCGTGACTTCCTGCTCGGCGATATCCTCCAGCTGGAAATGCGGGTTGATCTCCCGGGCAGCCAGGAGCGAGATCTCGGTCCGTGCATCGAGAACCTCCTCCACAATCAGCTTGCGGGCAAACACCTTGATTACGCCTGTGTTACGGTTCATATCCACACGCACATTCTGCGCCGCATTGAAATTGCGTTTATAGCTGGAGATCAGCGCCGCTTCGATGGCTTCAAACAGCACATCCTTGCTGATGCCTTTCTCCCTTTCCAGTTCATTCATAGCTTCAATAAACTCCATACTCATGAAATTCCGGTCCCCCTTTCAAGACGTTAAAAAATAATGGCCAACCTCGCACTGGCGACCTTGGCGTAAGGTACCACATGTTCTTTTTTGCCCGCGGAGATGAGCAGTTCCTCGTTCTCGAACGAGAGCAAACGACCTTCGAATTCTTTGAGTCCTTGAATCGGCTCATAGACCGTTACATATACGTCCTTGCCTACCGCCTTGGTGACATCCGCAGCTTTCTTGAGCGGACGCTCAGCTCCCGGCGAAGAGACTTCAAGGAAATACGCTTCGGAGAACGGATCATTCTCATCCAGCTTCTGGCTGATATATTCGCTGATAGTACCGCAGTCATCGATATCGATGCCGCCCTCTTTGTCTACGAATACGCGCAGAAACCAGTTGGAGCCTTCCTTCACGTATTCAACGTCCACCAGTTCGAAACCATTGTCCTCGAGATAGGACCCGAGCAGCTGCTCTACCGTTTGTTTAATTTTGGATTTGGGTGTGCTCAAAAGAAGATTACCTCCACGAACTTGTCTTTTGCTATATACCAAAGATAAAGAGTGGGTTTCCCCACTCTTTACACAACGGACTTATCTCATTATTACCAAAAAAATTATACCATAGAGAGGCAGCACTGACAAGTACCAGCCCTTGACTCCCCTTTCTAAGAGGACATTAAAGGGCTGTATATGCCATCACTTGAGCCGGTTGTCAGAACAGTGAAAGCTGGTTACTCTCCGGTAATCCCCGGAAGCAGCCCATTCCCGTAAGCAGCTCAATCACCGTTTTACTGGCCTTGGATTTCTGCTGGAAATCCTCAATTGAGAGGAATTCTCCTGCATCCTTGGCAGCGGCGATATTAATTGCAGCATTATCCCCGATTCCCGCAAGCGAGGAGAACGGAGGAATCAGGCTGGTGCCGTCCACCGTAAATTTGGTAGCATCCGAGCGGTACAGATCAATGTTCTTGAAGGTAAAGCCGCGTGCAGTCATCTCCAGGGCCATCTCCAGGACCGGAAGCATGGCTTTTTCCTTAGGCAGCGCCTGGAAGCCCTTGGATTCGATCTCCACAAGCTGGCGCGCAATGGCTTCGTAGCCTTTACAGCACAGCTCGATATCGAAATCCGCCGCGCGGACCGAGAAGTAAGTCGCATAGTATTCTATCGGATGATACAGCTTGAAGAAGGCTGTGCGCACCGCTGAAATAACATAAGCCGCGGCATGGGCCTTCGGGAACATGTACTGGATTTTGAGACAGGAATCAATGTACCACTGCGGCACCTTGCAATTCTTCATCTCCTCAATCCACTCCGGCGGCAAGCCCTTCCCTTTACGCACGCTCTCTGTAATTTTGAAGGCCAGACTGGCATCCATCCCCGTCTTATAAATCAGGTAGAGCATGATATCATCACGGCAGCCGATTACCGTCTTAATGTTACAGGTATTGTTCTTAATCAGCTCCTGCGCATTTCCCAGCCACACGCCGGTTCCATGGGACAGCCCGGAAATCTGCAGCAAGTCGGCAAAGCTGGAAGGCTTGGCTTCAACAAGCATCTGGCGGACGAACTTCGTTCCCATCTCCGGCACTCCATAAGTGGCCACCGGGGTACGAATCTGATCGGGTCTTACCCCGAGCGCATCCGTGGAGTTGAACATGCTCATTACC
Organism: Paenibacillus sp. FSL R7-269; assembly: GCF_000517865.1. NCBI lineage: Bacteria > Bacillati > Bacillota > Bacilli > Caryophanales > Paenibacillaceae > Paenibacillus > Paenibacillus sp. FSL R7-269. Next base: position 59,499 of record NZ_ASPS01000014.1, on the reverse strand, counting down.
TTCGGATCATTCATTGGAATGGTCGTCGGGTCCACACCGGTCAGATCCTGCAGCATCCGCATCATGGTCGGATCATCGTGGCCGAGAATATCAAGCTTCAGCAGGTTCGCATCGAAGGCGTGATAGTCGAAATGGGTAGTCTTCCACTCGGCTGTAACATCATCCGCCGGAAACTGCACGGGAGTGATATCTTCAATCTCCATGTAATCCGGCAAAACTACGATACCGCCGGGGTGCTGCCCCGTACTGCGCTTCACACCGGTACAGCCGGCGGCAAGCCGTCCGACCTCTGCGCCGCGCCAGCGCTTCTGGTGATGTTCTTCATATTTCTTGGTGAAGCCGAAGGCGGTCTTCTCCGCTACCGTACCAATGGTTCCCGCGCGGAATACATTGTCCGGGCCGAACATTGTTTTGGTGAAATTATGGGCGTTCGGCTGATACTCCCCGGAGAAGTTAAGGTCGATATCGGGAACCTTGTCCCCTTTGAAGCCCAGGAAGGTCTCAAACGGAATATCCTGACCTTCTCCCTTCAGCTTCCCGCCACAATCGGGACAGTCCTTATCCGGCAAGTCGAACCCGCTCGGCACACTTCCGTCCAGGAACCATTCGCTGTGCCGGCATTCCGAATTGGTACAAATATAGTGAGCCGGAAGCGGGTTAACCTCCGAGATTCCAAGGAATGTTGCCACTACAGACGAGCCTACCGAGCCACGGGAACCGACGAGATAACCGTCCTGGTTCGACTTTTTGACAAGCCGTTCCGAGATCAGATAGTTGGCGGAGAACCCGTATTTAATAATAGGGGCAAGCTCCTTCTCCAGACGGGCAACCACAACCTCCGGCAGTTCCTCGCCGTAGATCGATTTGGCTGTTTCATAGCAGGTATTGCGGATCTCATCATCCGCACCTTCAATAATAGGCGTGAAGAGATCGCTTGGGAACAGATCGTATTCTTCGAACCGCTCAGCCAGCTCAACAGTATTCGTGACCACGACTTCCTTCGCTTTGGCTGCACCCAGGTATTCGAACTCGGCAAGCATCTCATCGGTTGTACGGAAGTGGGCATCCGGCTTGTTCTGGTCTTTTAGCGGACTGAACCCCGTAATCCCGTGGATCGTAATATCGCGGAACAGCTTATCGCGCGGCTCCAGATAGTGCACATTCCCAGTGGCTATCACCGGCTTATTCATCTGTTCGCCGATCTCACAAATTTTGCGTACAACACCCCGCAGGTCCTCTGGACTCGCTACGAACCCTTTATCCACCAGATGCATGTACATGGTCAGCGGCTGGATTTCCAGCACATCATAGAACTGGGCAACCTCAATTGCCTCTTCCACGGTCTTGTTCAGCACAGCCTCGAAGAACTCGCCCCGCTCACAGCCGGATATGACGAGCAGTCCGTCACGATGTTCTTCAAGCTTCGATTTGGGAATGCAGGGTACGCGCTTATAGTACTCGGTATGCGACATAGAGATCAGCTTGTAGAGGTTTTTTTTGCCGATCGGATTCAGTGCATAGATTCCGCAGTGAAACGGCCGTACATTCGACAAGTCATTGCCTACATAATCATTCAGCCGGTCCAGCCGGGTCATGCCCTTCATCTTCTCCGCATCGGACAGCAGACCGTTCAGAATCCCGCCCAGTGCAATCGTATCATCCACCGCACGGTGATGGCTCTCCAGCAGTACCTTGTACTTGTCAGCAAGCGTATTGAGCCGGTGGTTCTTCATTTTGGGGAAGAGCAGACGCGCCAGCTCCAGCGTATCCAGTGAAGGATTTGGCAGCTCCGGCTGCCCCAGCTTCTTCAGAGAAGCTTGAATGAATCCCATATCGAACCGCGCATTGTGCGCAACAAGAATGCTGTCTCCTACGAACTCCACGAACTCCCCCAGTACCGGCGCAAGATCCGGGGCATCCTTGACCATTTCATCCGTAATGTTCGTCAACTGCTGGATGTGGTAGGGGATTTTCTCATGCGGATTGACGAAGGTGGTGTAACGGTCGAGTTCCTTGCCTTCACACATCTTGATCGCCGCAAGCTCCGTGATGTTGTTGCGTGTGATGGACAGCCCCGTGGTCTCGATGTCGAAGACGACATAGGTTGCCGTCTTGAGCTCGAGCGCCTGCGCATTCTCCACGATATTGACCGCATCATTGACGACATTAGCCTCCACCCCGTAGAGCATCTTGAGCTTATGCTTATGGGCGGCGTGATTCGCATCCGGGAAGCTCTGAACATTGCCGTGGTCGGTAACTGCAAGTGCCGGGTGGCCCCATTTCGCAGCTGTTTTGACATAGGCATCAATCGGTGCTACCGCATCCATCGTGCTCATAGTCGTATGCAAGTGGAACTCCACACGCTTCTCCTTGGCATTGTCCTTACGGGCAGGCGGCGCCGACACCTCGGTCAGATCCGAAGGAATCATCACCAGCTCAGGAATCTGCATGAACCGGTCATATTCCACTTTGCCGCGCGCCCGGACCCATTTGCCGTTAGCCAACTGGCCCATGATCTTCAGTTCTTCCTTGGTCTTGGCGAACATCTTCATCTGCAGGGAATCTGTAAAATCTGTGATGCAGAAGGTGAACAGCGTATTTCCGTTACGCAGTTCCTTGCGGTCCAGCCCGAAGATCGTCCCCTGGATCGTAATCTTCTTCTCTTCATCCTGAATTTCCAGAATGGAGACGGCCTGCTCTTTGATGTCATTCCCTACCTGAAGCTTAATGACCTCATTCGGGTCCCCGGCTTCTTCAGGCTCGTCCGGCTCGCTATTCATCATCATCAGCTCTACCAGCTCACGCTGCTCCTGCTGGAGCTTCTGCTGGAATTCCTCATAGGCATCCGCCTTGCTCTTACTCTCGTCCTCGGCCATTTGCAGCTTGACCTTGAGGGGAAGTGCGAAATATTTATCATAATATTTAATAATGGCGGCTTCGATACCCTTTTTACGGGCCAGCTCGAGCGACATGGTATCATTCAGGCTAAGGATGAGCGTTCCGTCCCGCAGCTCCTGACTGGAACGCGTCAGCCAACCGTTGACGGAAGGAATCTCACGCTGGACCCACTCGAGGAACATGCCCCAGTACTCCTGCACAATATCGGCTCTGCTTACAGTATCATCATATAGGAACAAGAAGCTGACCTTGGCAATATGCTGCAGCTTCTCACGCATTCTTAGGATAAAGGCCCGGTAGGTCTGGGCGGGAATCAGGGTTGTCTTCGCAATCACGATATGCCAGTCATGGTTGCCGCGGCTAATCTCCACCCGTTCAATCTGTCCGTCTACAAAATAAGGATCAATCATGGCAGGCGGAATCTCCCCCTGCTTCATCAACAGCTCAAATCTCTTTCTTCTCTCCACGTTCTGCTCCATGCATTCCCCACCTAACTCGGCAATAATTGGCGTAAGACTTCGACGTCATTCTATTGTAAGAAAAAGCCTCCGGCTTGAAAAGCATTGGGTACTTGCGGCCCGCCGACTCCTCTCGCCAGAAGCTGATATAAAAAAGTTAACAATTATAAGGTTGCCGATTAATACGCTTTGGCAAATACAACCGTATGCTGGGCAGGCTTGCCGCAGCAGATACAGGTTTCTTTCGTTTCTGACGGATGGAACGGAATATTACGGCTGCCTGCGCCGGTCTCTTCCTTGACCTTATCCTCACATTCTTCAGAGCCGCACCAGCCTGCAAGCGCAAAACCGCGTTTCTCCTCCATAGAATTCTTCATCTGCTCAAGAGTGTCTACGGAATAGAAATGATCCTCACGGAATTTCAGTGCCCGCTCATACATCTCCCGATGGACCTGCTCCAGCATGGCGTTCACTTCTTCAACCAGGTTCTCCTGCTGAATGACCTTCTTCTCACCGCTGATCCGGGATACGAGCACACAGACTCCATTCTCCATATCACGCGGTCCAAGCTCCAGACGGACAGGGACGCCGCGCATTTCATATTCATTGAACTTCCAGCCCGGGGTTACATCCGCACGGTCATCTACACGCACACGGATTCCGGCACTTTTGAGTTCACCAAACAGTTCGTCGGTACGTCCGATGACCGCTTCGCGGGTCTTAGGCGGTCCGATTGGAATCATAATGACCTGCGTAGGCGCTACCTTCGGCGGCAGGGCCAGTCCGCGGTCGTCACCATGCACCATGATGAGCGAACCAATCAGACGCGTGGTAGAGCCCCATGAGGTGGTGTGCGCATGTTCCAGTACATTCTCCCGGTTCAGATATTGGATATCAAAAGCAACCGCGAACTTGGTACCCAAATAATGTGAGGTAGCGGCCTGAACGGCCCGTCCATCCTTCATCATCGCTTCAATGGAATACGTATCCACAGCACCGGCGAACCGCTCGGATGGCGTCTTCTGCCCGGTCACTACCGGAATAGCCAGAAAGGTCTCCACGAAGTCGCGGTAGTTATCAAGCATCTTCATCGTTTCTTCGCGTGCTTCCGTCTCATTCTCATGCGCGGTATGGCCTTCCTGCCAGAGGAATTCCGTCGTGCGGATGAACGGCAGAGTACGTTTCTCCCAACGGACCACGTTGGCCCATTGGTTGATTAGCACCGGAAGATCGCGGTAAGACTGAATCCATTTGGAATACATATGACCGAACATGGTCTCGGACGTAGGACGGATTGCCAGACGTTCTTCCAGCACATCGCCTCCGGCCTCAGTGACCCAAGGCAGCTCCGGGTTGAAGCCCTCCACATGTTCCTTCTCCTTCTGGAAAAAGCTCTCAGGAATGAATAGCGGGAAGTAGGCGTTCCGGTGACCGGTAGCCTTCAGGCGGCGGTTCATTTCCTCCTGGATATGCTCCCAGATTTCATAGCCGTCCGGTTTGAATACGATACAGCCGCGGACCGGTGAATAATCCATCAGGTCCGCTTTTTTGATAACATCGATATACCAGCGTGAGAAATCCTCGCCCTGCGGCGTGATCTCTGTAACGAACTGCTTGTCTTTGGCCATGTGAAGAAATCCTCCTATTATTCGCCCCTCAGATTGCACATTAGCTGTGAAGCCCAATCCAATGCATCACGGGATAAAAATGATATGACATCCGTCAGCCGCTTATGAGGCGTAAAATATCATTATACGTAACAGCGATCATCACCAGGAACAGCAGGGCAAAGCCTACAAAGTGGACCATGCCTTCCCTGCTCGGGTCGACCGGCTTGCCTCGCAGTGCCTCAACACCAAGGAAGACAAGCCGGCTGCCATCCAATGCAGGAATCGGCAACAGGTTGAAGATCCCTAAGTACAGGCTAAGAATAGCCGCCCAGTAGGTAAGATACTGAATGCCCTGCTGGGCAATCTGTCCGGTCAACTGGAATGTGCCTACTGGCCCCGAGATATCATCCATATTAAATTTATTGATCAACTGCTTGAAGCCGATAAAAATCAGCTTGGTGGTGTCGACCATAGCTGTACCGGACTTGGTAATCGTCTCCCCCACTCCGGCCTTGCGGGTAGGCAGCTCTGGCGTAATTCCAACCTTGCCGCCTTGCTCCCCTTCCATTCCGCGGGGAATCATGGTTACATTTAAGGTCTCTTCGCCGCGCTTCAGCGTCCAGTTCATTTCTTTGCCTTTGGAGGCCGAGGTCAGCTTGATCATCTTCTGGTAATCTCCGCCGATGGCTTGCCCGTCCACAGTGACGACGATATCGCCCTTCTGAAGACCTGCTTCCTGCGCAGGCATTCCTAAGCTGACGTCACCGATCTTCACATAGGTCGGATTCTCCACCGGGATTCCGGCCATCTGCAGATGAAGTGCAAATAGCACAAACGCCAGAATGAAGTTCATCACTGGACCGGCCAGGATCGCTATCGCACGCTGACCGACGGTTTTGCCGCCGAACTGGCGGTCCCTAGGCGCAATTTGCGTCTGCTGGGTGCCCTTGATCATCATCGCCTGCGGATTCACATCATAAGTGGTCACTTCACCGTCAACATCGAGGCGGATTTTCAGTTCATTCTCCAGATCGGTGAACTGCGCTTCACCGCGAATAACATTTCTGCGCGTATCCAGTGAATCGATGTATATATTCTTCACCTTGTTATCCTGGCCCAGCCGGACGGCAATGGTCTGCCCCGGGCCGATCTCAACCATCTCGGGGTCTTCACCGGCCATCCGGGCGTATCCCCCGAAGGGCAGCAGGCGAAGCGTGAACTGGGTTTCACCGCGTTTATAAGAGAACAGTTTCGGACCGAAACCGATCGCAAATTCCCGTACAAGAATTCCGGCGCGTTTGGCAAAATAATAATGTCCCCATTCATGGACAGTCACCAAAACAAAGAACATAAACACCGTTAAAAAAACAACTCTTACCATCTCCATAGCGCAACATTCCCCCTTAAGGTGTAAGACCGAAGTATGTCCTCTTAATTTATCATTATTCCAAGGCAGGGCACAAGAGAATCAACAGTCCACACCTATTTTTCAGGGTACAGCCATATTCACCGTTTATAAAAGCCTCTTATCCCGTTACAGGACAGCCGCAAGCTCCCGGGAGGCTAAATCGCTACTGTGAATCTGTTCCAGACCGGGGTTCGCCTCATTGTGATGACGCTGAAGCACTTCATCAATAATCTCATCAATCCGCAGGAAGGGAATCTCACCGCGCAGGAAGCGGGCTACGGCGACCTCATTGGCTGCATTGAAGGCGGTTGTGAATGTACCACCCGCTAAGCCGCAGTCAATGGCCATCTTCAGCGCCGGATAGCGCTCATAATCCATCTCCCGGAAGGTCAGGCTGGCTACCTGAGCCAGAGACAAGCGCTTCGCAGGAGACGGCCAGCGGTCGGGATAGGTGAGCGCATATTGAATAGGAACCCGCATATCAGGAGTCCCGAGCTGAGCAATAATGCTGCTGTCGCAGAACTCCACATACGAGTGAATAATGCTCTCCGGATGCAGCACCACATCAATCTGCTCATACGGAAGGGCGAACAAATGGTGGGCTTCAATAACCTCAAGACCTTTGTTAACCATGGTTGCCGAGTCAATAGTAATCTTGGCCCCCATGCTCCAGTTAGGGTGACGCAGTGCGTCTGCTACGGTTACATTCGTAAGCTGTTCACGCTTATAATCACGGAACGAGCCGCCCGAGGCAGTGATGGTAATTGAAGCCACATCTTTACGATTCTCCCCATTTAAGCATTGAAAAATCGCCGAATGCTCACTGTCCACTGGCAGCAGCTTCACGCCTTTGCGTCCAGCCAGTTCTGTAACCAGATGACCGGCGGTCACCAGCGTCTCCTTATTAGCCAGTCCAATGTGTCTGCCGGCTTCAATCGCCGCAAGCGTGGACTGAAGTCCTACACTTCCTACAAGCGCAGTTACGACCGTCTGTGCATCGCCTCCGGCAGCAATCTCCACCAGACCTTCACTTCCGCTATACAGCTCTACACCGGCAGGCAGACTGGATCTGATCTCCTCTGCAAGCTCCTTCGTGGATACCGATACACGGCGCGGCTTGAAGCGGCGGACCTGTTCCAGCAGCAGTGAAGTATTGCTTCCCGCCGCCAGTCCATCGACTTCAAAAGCTTCCGGATGCATCGCTACCACATCCAACGTCTGGGTACCGATGGACCCCGTGGAGCCGAGAATACTAATTCTTTTCACAGTTGCTTTCCTTCTCCCTGTCGTTAATAGTAAGGCATCAGCATTACAATATGTACGAAAGGAAATACGATGATCCAGCTGTCGCAGCGGTCCAGGATGCCTCCGTGACCCGGCAAGAGTGAGCCTGAATCCTTAATACCGTACACCCGTTTATAGGCAGATTGTACAAGATCTCCGAGCTGACCGAGCACAGCGCAAGCAATTCCAATCAGCAGCGCGCGCCCCGTAGTCAGCAGATCAGGAACCAGTAAAGCAAACACAATCGAAATGGCAGCAGAAATCAATACTCCGCCAAGTGCGCCCTCAATAGTCTTGTTAGGACTGATTGCAGGCCACAGCTTGTTCTTCCCGAAGCTTCTGCCGACAAAATAGGCTCCGGCATCACTGCCCCATATACAGCACAGCAGCAGGATCGTCCAGAAGAGGCCATGGCTATCGCCCGCACTGCGGGCGATTCCCATATACGAGAACCCCATTCCTATGTAAACAATGCCCGTGAACATCATCGCGGTGATTTTGATATCCAGCTTATTCTTGCTGAAGACAGTGACCAGCAGGAACAGCAGCAATACCAGCCATATCCCCTGTTCCCAGGAGAATAACTTATTCGTCCCCAGAAGATCCCAAGGAATCATAAAGCCTACTACAGAGGCGTAACCCAATACAGCAGTCAGTCCGAAGGTTGCTGTACCCGTCATTTTGACAAATTCATAATAGCCGATGAGGGCCATGGCAGTCAGCATCAGCTGATACGGCCAGCCACCCCAATAGCATAACCCTAAAAACAAGGCCCCGGCAACAATTCCGGTAATCAATCGCTGCTTCAAAGAATCCCTCTCCCATCAGGCTACTTCAGTCCACCATAACGGCGTGTGCGGCGCTGATATTCAGCAACAGCCTGGATCAGATGCGTCTTATCGAACTCCGGCCAGTATGCATCCGTAAACCAAAATTCACTATACGCGATCTGCCACAGCATAAAGTTACTAAGCCGCATTTCACCGCTGGTACGGATCAGCAGGTCAGGATCAGGTAATCCGCTGGATAACATTCTGCTGTCTATCAGCTCTGAAGTAATCTCTTCAGGGGACAGGACTCCTGCCTGAATATCCTTGCCCATGCCGCGCATACAATCCTCAATTTCCTTACGCCCGCCGTAATTGAGTGCAAAATTCAGAATAAGTCCGGTATTGCTCTGTGTGCGGGCTACCGCTTCTTCCATCGCTTTGCGCGTATGGGAAGGCAGCGAGTCGATATCGCCCATTACGCGAACCTGTACATTCTTTTCAATTAATTCGTCCAATTCAATCGCCAGAAATTCAACGGGGAGACGCATCAGGAAATCCACTTCATCCTTCGGCCGACTCCAGTTCTCCGTAGAAAAAGCATACAGGGTCAAGAATTCAACGCCCAGGTCATTCGCTGCAATCGTAGCACGTTTGACCGCCTTCATCCCGTTCTGATGGCCTACAACCCGAGGCATACCGCGCCGTTTCGCCCAGCGCCCGTTGCCATCCATAATTATCGCTATGTGCCGGGGAATATTATCCGGTGAAATCTCGACTGGCTCCTGCCTGTCTTTACGGCTCAGCCATTCTTGAATCCGTTTGATCATTTCCGTTTCCTCCAAGCTCTTATCAGAAAGAGACAAACCCCACCATTAACGGAGGGGCCTGAAGTCTCATGAATTTCGTTATACTTCCATAATCTCTTTTTCTTTGGACAAGAGCACTTTGTCGACTTCAGCTATGAACTTATCCGTTGTTTTCTGGATATCTTCCTGATGTCCATGTGATTCATCTTCTGAAATGCCGTTTTTTTCCATCTTTTTGATGTCATCGTTGGCATCGCGGCGGATGTTGCGGATCGCTACCTTGGCTTCTTCCCCGAACTTCTTGGTGAATTTCACCAGCTCGCTGCGGCGTTCTTCGGTAAGCGGAGGAATCGACAGGCGGATGATTGTACCGTCATTAGCAGGTGTAATCCCGATGTCCGATTTCATAATTGCCCGCTCGATGTCTGACATTGAGGTTTTGTCCCACGGCTGGATCAGCAGGGTCCGGGAATCCGGTGTGCTGATGTTAGCCAGTTGATTGATTGGAGTTGGAGCACCGTAATATTCAACCTGGATGCGATCCAGCAGTGACGTCGAAGCGCGTCCTGCCCGCAGTGTTGCCAAGTCGCGTTTCAGCGAGAGAATCGCTTTTTCCATACGCTCTTCGGCATTTTTCTTAACCGATTGTGGCATTTAATTTACACTCCCTTTAACGATCGTTCCGATCTTTTCGCCGAGAACGACGCGTTTGATATTGCCTTGCTCTGTAATAGCAAACACAATGAGCGGTATATTATTATCCATGCAGAGTGAGGAAGCGGTAGAATCCATAACCCCCAGGTTTTTGTTCAGAATATCCATGTAAGTCAGCTGCTCGTATTTCACGGCTGTGCTGTCCTTGAACGGATCTGCTGAGTAGACGCCGTCAACCTTATTCTTGGCCATGAGGATAACCTCGGCTTCAATCTCGGCTGCTCTAAGCGCTGCCGTAGTATCGGTCGAGAAGAACGGATTCCCTGTCCCTGCGGCAAAAATAACTACGCGGCCCTTCTCCAGATGCCGGATCGCCCGGCGGCGGATATAGGGCTCAGCAATCTGCTGCATGGCGATAGAGGTCTGAACCCGGGTTGGGACATCGATCTGTTCCAAAGCGTCCTGCAATGCCAGCGAGTTCATCACTGTTGCCAACATCCCCATATAATCGGCTGTTGCCCGGTCAATACCGCTTGCACTTCCGGCGATTCCGCGCCAGATGTTGCCACCGCCGCACACAATCGCAACCTGAACTCCAAGCTCCACGACTTCTTTGACCTGCTCTGCAATAGAGATGATCGTATCGGCATCGATGCCATAGCCATTCTGTCCGGCGAGCGATTCACCGCTTACCTTAAGGACTACTCTCTTAAATACCGGTTGTTCCAATTATATACCCTCACTTTCTACAAAAGACGGAACACTACTTGTATGTGTTCCGCTCTTTTGATGCTTGCCTGTATTCAGTTCTTATTCAATGACATGCAGTTATTATTGTTTTACTTGTGCCATAACTTCTTCTACGAAGTTATCGACTTTCTTCTCAAGACCTTCACCCAGTTCGAAACGAACAAAGCGGCGGATGGTGATGTTCTCGCCAATGGTGCTGATTTTTTCATTCAGCAACTGGGAGATTGTCTTGTCCGGGTCTTTAACGAAGGATTGCTCCATCAGGCAATATTCTTCATAGAACTTGCTGATGCGGCCTTCCACCATTTTTTCAACGATCTTCTCAGGCTTGCCTTCGTTCAGCGCTTGTGCCTTAAGAATTTCTTTTTCCTTCTCTACGTCTGCAGAAGGTACTTCTTCACGGCGAACATACAGCGGGTTCGCTGCTGCGATTTGCATAGCGATATCGCGTGCGAATTCTTTGAAGGAATCCGTTTTACCTACGAAGTCAGTTTCGCAGTTGATTTCTACCAGAACGCCAATACGGCCGCCAGCGTGGATATAGGATTCTACAGTACCTTCAGTAGCAATACGTCCTGCTTTGTTGGCTGCTGCGGACAATCCTTTTTCACGAAGCAATTCTGCTGCTTTGGTGATATCGTTGTTTGCTTCTTCCAGCGCTTTCTTACAATCGAGCATTCCTGCCCCTGTTCTTTCGCGAAGTTCCTTCACTGCTTTTGCATCTACTGCCATTGTTATTCCCTCCAGGGTCATAGTCGTTGTCATGCGAGGACATCAAGCGATACTTACTTGCATTTTAAAAAAAGGGCAGTGAGAGGTTATCCACCTGCCAACCACCCTTTTCATTTAAGTTCATGTTTTATGTTCCGGCTACTACCTTAAGCTGTAGTTGTGTCTTCGCCCTGATGAGCTTCAACAACAGCATCAGCCATTTTACCAGTCAAGAGCTTCACGGCGCGGATAGCGTCGTCATTGCCTGGGATTACGTAGTCAATTTCATCCGGATCGCAGTTAGTATCAACGATAGCTACGATAGGAATACCCAATTTGCGAGCTTCTGCTACTGCAATGCGCTCTTTACGCGGGTCAATGATGAACAGCGCGCTTGGAAGACCTTTCATGTTCTTGATACCGCCCAGGAATTTCTCAAGACGATCTTTCTCTTTGCGGAGAAGGATAACTTCTTTCTTAGGCAATACTGCAAAGGTACCGTCTTCTTCCCAAGCTTCCAGTTTCTTCAGGCGGTCAATACGCTTCTGAATGGTCTGGAAGTTAGTCAGGGTACCACCGAGCCAACGCTGGTTAATGAAGAACATACCCGAACGTTCAGCTTCTTCTTTTACGGAATCCTGTGCCTGCTTCTTTGTTCCTACGAATAGGATTGTGCCGTTGTCGCCAGCGACGCTCTTTACAAAGTTGTAAGCTTCCTCTACCTTCTTGACTGTTTTTTGCAAGTCAATAATGTAAATTCCGTTTCTTTCAGTGAAGATATAACGATCCATCTTTGGATTCCAACGACGAGTCTGATGACCGAAGTGTACCCCAGCTTCGAGAAGCTGCTTCATGGAGATTACTGCCATCTTCACACACCTCCTAGTTTTGGTTTATTGTGTGTCTCCTCCGCCGCGCGTCATCTTTCAGCAAGACTTTCTTCAGAAGAAAGCACCTCTTGTCGAAATCAACCGGCGTGTGTTTTAACACCGTCAATTAATATATCATATTAAAACAACCTATGCAACGATTACTTTTTTACGGTAATCAGCTTGTCAATAATGGAGTTGATGCTCTCTCCCTTGTTGAAGCTGTAGCTGCCGTATTGAATGATAGTGTTCACCTTACGGCTGTCGGCCGTCTGGAGGAACTTGTTCTTGTCCTCGATAACCCCGGCTTCCGCAAGCAGATCTGCCGTCTGGGCTAGAGTAATTCCAGTGGGAATCTTCAAAGAGATTACCCCGTCCACCACAGCCACAGGCGCTTCAGGCGTAACCGGAGTCTTGGTAACAGGCGATGCCGTGCTCTGCGGCTGCGCAGGAGCTGAAGGCTTGCCCGGAGTCGCTGCGACGCTTGGCGCTGCGGCCGGCTTGGGCGGAACAACAGGCGTAGAGGCTGGTGTTGCTGCTGGCGCCCCGGAGGTCTTGGCCTCGGCCGCTTTCTCCGGGGATGGCGTTGCTGTTGCAGCAGCTTCTGCCGGATCTACAATGGTCAGGTTCATACTAGCCGCTTGCCGGATCAGCTCTTCTTTGGTTAGAGGCAGAGCCCGCCCGGCTATCATCAGCTGCAGCAGCAGCGCGCCGGCTATCAGCCCGATCCCTAGTCCCAGCATAAAGAACCGGTTCTTAATCATACGGATTCCTCCTGCTGGGCAAGCTGCAGGATCAGCTGCACTTCGCCCCGCTGCAGGCCGGCGGTCTTGGCAATAGAATCGATTGATTTCCCCTGCTCATGCAGCTCGAACAGCCGGGGATACCGCAGCTTAATGGAGCTGACGGGCCTTGGCTTAGCCGGAGGTACTGCCGCAGCCGCCTGCTCCATGTTCTGGGGCTTCTCTGTATGGCCGGACGAAGCTTCCCGCGAGAAGGTGGCAGCCAGCTGAAGCAGTCCCTTCTCTTCCGCAGTCAGCCGCGTATCCATCAGCAGCAGGCTCCTCTGCAGTTCGCCCACCTGCTCACGCAATACACCGATTTCTTCCTGAAGGGCCACCTTATTGCTCTGTGACTGTGTCTTAATACTGCCCACCAGCTTCAGCAGCTCGGAATTCTCATGCTCGATATCAGCCATGTAGAGCTCGAGAGCCGCCTCCGTCTCCTTCAGGCTCTTCTTCTCCGAGTCTTCCTTGCCCGTCCTGGCCGGCAGCCGCAGGGCATAAACAATAGCAACTGCGCCTACCAGCACGATGTATACCCATGGTTCCAAATGTGTAATCTCCTTCTGCGTTTAATTCATAGGATGTCTTAACTGCATTTGCGGTTATTCTGGTCCCAATCAGAGACTGAAATCTATACGGTGCCCCTTATAGGGATGTTCAGCATCATGAGTATTCTCCTGCTTGTCCGGCTTTCGCGGATGAGGCTGACTGCCAGAGCCATTCCCCTTACCGCCGTCCCGCAGCGCCGATTCGGCAGACTCGTCAACCTCAGTGCTGCGCAGAGAGATTTCTTGACTATGCTTGACATTCTGGCCTGCCAATTGCTGCTGGTCGAGTGCAGGACGCTGCTGAAGGTTGTTCTGAACTTTGCCCGCATCATGGGTACGGGGCAATGCAATTTGCAGTTCCACCGGTTTCAGACTCATAAGATCCCTCTTCTCCACTCATTGGTTTCAGAATCAAGGAATAGCAGGCCGCCTCGGCTGCCCGCCATTACACATACGGTATTATGGATATGTCCCCTTCACTATAAATGAAGGATACCCGCTCTGTCGGGTCCTTGACGAACCTGGTATACCTGCCGATTACGATCTTAGAGCCTCCATAGATCGTCTTGACCACATCAACCTTTGCTCTGCCGGTGTCCTCCAGCATGCGCTCGATCTCCAGCACACGCTCTTTAATTCTCTTTTCATCACGCATATGGGATTGCTTGGTTGCATTAAGTTTGACGCGAAGTGCCACCTTATCCGGCGATAGCTGGCCGTTGTTCGCCAGCTGATTAAGCAGATACAGCGCTTTATTGGTCTTGTCCTCATTCTCGAGAAGCTGCCGGAGCTCTTGGCGCAGTTCGTTGATCTCATTTCTCAGCTCGGGAACAACGCCCACTTCAATCGCTGTAGCTGTAGACATGGTATTGCCGATGGTACGGGCGATCACGCGTTCGCCTGCCTGTACGATACCGCCTACGATTAAGCCTTTGGCCCCGTTACACAGCACATCATGGCCTGCCCGGATGCTGGAATGCATAATACTTTGGGAGACTACAATATCCTCCCCGGCCACAACATTGCCATCCTGGATGAACGAGACCTTAACATTTTTACCGGCGCTTACAAGGCCTTTATTATATCCAATGATGCCGCCGGTAATCTCGATGGACCCGCCCGATATCAGTTCGGCCCCCTCTACCCCGCCGACCACCCGGATATCTCCTGCGGATTTGACAGTGAAACCGGTAAGCACATTGCCGCGGATGACCACTGTTCCTACGAAATCAATATTCCCTGTGCTGTAATCCACATCCCCATTGATTTCATACACTGGAAATACATTGATTTTCCCTTTGTCTGTCAGCGTAACCAATCCGTCAATCGCCGAATACATGGAGGTCTCTTCCTGATCCACCACCACATTCTTGCCTACCTTGAAATGAGCCTCCTTCCCTGCCCGGAACGGAAGCTCTTCCCCTGTTACCATTTTGCCGTTCACGCCGTTCTCTGCCGGAATAACCTTGGCAATAAGCTGGCCCTTCCTCACGTTATGCAGACGGACCAGCTCTTTGTAATCCACCTTGCCATCCTCTTTCTCCAGAGGCTTGCGGTCCTCCTCCATATCAACGGTCAGCACAACCCGGCCGTCCTTACCATTGACAGCAGGCTGTCCAATCGCGATGGGCACCCGGTTCCAGAAATATTCTTCCGGGTTGCTGCTAATCCGCTGAACAATATCATGCTGGATACCAAAACGAATATTGTGACTGAACAGGAAGCTCTCAAGGTCCTCGACCGAACAGGTGAAATTCTCATCCTTCTTGGTGAACTGAAGGTAAGCAATCCCCTTATCCTCCGAAAAAGTAATGCTTAGGTATTGGCTCAATACATATTGACCGATCAATTTCTGCTCCCCCTTGTCACCGTCACCCGGTTAATCATTTTGCATTAGAAGGTCCCGGTTCTTCTCAAGTGTTCCTCTTAGCCGCAAAATAGCTTTGGAATGAAGCTGGGAGATTCGCGAAGGAGACAGTGACATCACTTCCGCAATCTCGCTTAAAGATAAATCTTCATAATATAAAAGGGACACGACGGTCCGTTCTTTCACTGTTAGTTTCTCGATGCCCTTGGTTAGCGTATCCCGCAGGTAGAACTCATTTACTTTCCGGTCCGGATTCTTGGCCTTGTCATCTACCAATATGGACATTCGTGTCTCTGATTCTTCTTCACGTATAGGATCTTCCAATGAACAGAGCGACATTACTGCAACATCCTGCAGCATCGTCTGAAACTCCGTTTCCGAAATATTCAGATACTGGCTCATTTCATCGTCACTTACCGATCTCAAATACTTCTGTTCCAGCTGCTGGTAGGCATCCTCGATTTTTTTCGCTTTTTCGCGTACGGATCTGGGAACCCAGTCACTTTGCCGCAGAGAATCGAGAATTGCTCCCCGTACCCGCCACGAGGCATAGGTCTGGAATTGAAGCCCCCGCTTGTAGTCGAATTTTTCGATGGCATCAATGAGTCCCATGACACCGTTGCTGGCCAAATCGTCCTTGGAGACGTTTTTGGGCAACCCTACTGCCAGACGGCTGGACACGTAATCAACAATATGGAGATAACTCTCAATCAGCTTTTTTTTAGCTTCAGGATCGCCGTGCTCTTTCCACTGCTCCCAAAGCAGGTCTGTTTCCGACTGAGCTGCTTTACGCTCGTTCAACGGCTTTCACCCTTCCCAAAGTTTAGTCAGCGGGCAAACATGCGGCGCAAGATGACGGACTTTCGCCGCAACACTCGCTTATTCTTCTTTCAGGTGACGAACGGCCTTGGCCAATTCTTCAGGATCTTTCATAGAGACTAGCTTCGGAGGCTGCAAAGGCGTGAACCCCCCGGGCTCTTCACTGACCGCCTCCCTTTTTGGGGTTAGCAGGTCCTTGAGCTCCTGATCCTCTTCAGGTGTACTAATATCAAGCTTCACGCCAAGTGACTCTTCGTTATCGAACAAACTGGCTTCGGGGTCTGAGGATTCTTTTCCGATAATAAAACCCAATACCCATCTCAGGAAGAAAGCAAGCACAAACCAGATAATAAATCCGTACATGCCACGGATCAGGCTGGTACCCAGCAGGTTCTGTCCGTTATTCGCAAGGAAGGTTAGTAGAAATCCGATCAGTCCGGCCACAATATTCAGCAATAGTTTCCTGCTCATGGCTAAATTTCCTTCGGGCCTTTTTGAACGCTGCGGATAAAAATCACTCCTGTGGTGCAAGAGATTTCTATCGTGCGCCCATAATTGCCGCCCGTGTCCTCCGCGATAAGAGGAATACGAAGGTTGTCCAGAGCAAGCTTGCAGGATTCCACATTCCGAGGCCCGATCCTCATGGTGTCACTCCCTCCGGCAAAAGCAAACATCTGCGAGCCCCCGGCCATCTTAGCCACAATCCGGCTTCTAACCGCCCCCAGCCCCAGCAGGCGGGCCAAAAGCTCAGGTACAGCAGTATCTGCGAACTTGGCGATATTCAGCTGTCCCTCCCGGGCAATCTCTGACGAGGGCAGCATAACATGAGCCATCCCCGCCAGCTTTTTACCGGGATCAAACAGAGTCAGTCCTACGCAGGAGCCAAGACCGGTCGTACGAATAAGGCTGTCCTGGCTGCCTACGTTCAGATCCGCCATACCTACTTTAATGATGCTCTGCTCTTCAATCATTGTCGAACGGTACTCCTAAAGCCTTGAATATTTTGGGGAACGATTCCGGATCGGGAATAAGGAAGAATTGTCCTTCAATTTCATTTTGGCCTTCTAAAAAAGTCGTATCGATCAGCAGAGCATCGTCACCCATCTGACCGAACTGCAGCAGCCCGTAGCCAAGAATGGCACCAGCCATATCCATCGCAAGCGCCGGCACTGTCGGATACATGGACAGGGAAGTGAAGTCCGCCAGGGAAGAGAGATATGAGCCGGCCAGAATATTTCCGATCTCACTTAGTGCGGATAACTCCATCTCACTCAACTCATCGCCGCCGGAGACTTCAATTCCGGCAATCCGGCTGAGCAGACTGCTTGCCGCTTCCGGGGTAAGGATGAAGAACAGGTTGCCCGGGGCTTCACCTTCCACACGCAGGAATACCGCGTATACTAGTTCCTCCGCTCCGCCCACCTTATCGGTGATCTCCTCGAAGCTGAGTAGCTGTACCTTCGGCACGGCCATGTCAATCGGCTTATTGAGCAGCTGGGACAAGGCAGTGGCTGCATTGCCGGCACCGATATTCCCAACTTCCTTAAGCACATCCATTTTGAAGTCTTTGAAATTCTTGAATAGCTCCATAGGCTAGCCCTCCAGGCTTTCCAGCTGCACGATTTCACTCTTGTTCAACACTTCAGACAGGTTAAGCATAATCAGCAGACGGTCATCCCCTATTTTAGCTACTCCGTCCAGATACTTCGCCTTGATGCCGCCCACAACATCCGGCGGTACATCGATAATGTCACGGTTCAAGTCGATGACATCGTTGGCTGAATCGACAATGAAGCCCACTTCCATCTCATTCACATTTACGATAATGATTCGGGTCTGGTCGGTGTGCTCCGCTTCCTCGATGCCGAATCGTCCGCGCAGATCAATAACCGGAATCACGACACCGCGCAGATTGATCACACCTTTGATAAATGAATAGGTCTTCGGTACGCGGGTAATCGGCATCATGCGTTCAATCGTCTGGACCTTCTCTACTTCAATGCCGTATTCTTCAGTGCCAAGCTTGAATACAATTACTTTAATATCTTCAGCCATGGAATGACCCTCCCTGTTCTAACCTGATTATTTGATAAAAGCATTCGGATCGATAATAAGCGCTACTTGTCCGTCTCCAAGAATGGTGGCTCCGGAAATCCCCTGCACCTCAGGCAAATACTTGCCGAGGTTCTTGATTACAATTTCGTTCTGGCCAATGAAGTCCTGCACGGCCAAGGCAACCAGCCGTTCTCCTTTGCGGACAACCACGATCTCCGTCTCCTCTTCCGTGCTTTCATCATAGTCCGGAATAGAGAAGATCTTGCTTAGGGAGACCAGCGGAATATGGCTGCCCCGGAACTCCAGCATCCGGTTGCCGTGAATGGTGCGGATCTGGGATTGCTTCACAATTCCAGTCTCTACGATGGAAGAGAGCGGAATGGCATATTTCTCTGAGCCAAGCCGAACCAGCATTGCTGCAATGATCGACAGGGTCAGCGGAAGCTGAACGGAGAAATTCGTACCTTTGCCCGGTGTTGAATAGATGGTGACATTGCCGCCCAGCGAAGAGATTTTGGCTTTGACCACATCCAGACCCACGCCACGTCCCGATACGTCAGAGATTACCTCAGCCGTACTGAAGCCCGGCGCGAAGAGCAGCTGGTACGCTTCGTCATCCGACATCGTATTAGCCTGTTCCTGGGTAATTGCACCCTTTTTGACGGCAGAGGCCAGTACATTCTTGGGATAGATGCCCTTACCATCCTCTTCAATCTCAATGAAGACATGATTGCCGCTATGGAATGCTCGTAAATGAACGGTTCCTGTCTCCGACTTCCCGGCAGCGATACGGTCCGTGATAGATTCAATCCCGTGGTCTACCGCATTACGCAGGAGATGCACCAATGGATCACCAATCTCATCAATTACGGTACGGTCCATCTCTGTATCCGCGCCGGTGATGATTAGATCCACCTTCTTGTCCAGCGATTTCGCCAGATCGCGGATCATACGCGGGAACCGGTTAAATACGGTGTCTACCGGAACCATGCGCAGCTTCATGACAATATTCTGCAAATCTCCGCTGACCCGGCCCATATGCTCGACTGTCTCGGTAAGATCACCGTTCTGGACCTCAGAGGCCAGCTGTTCCAGCCGGACACGGTCAATAAGCAGCTCGCTGAACAGATTCATCAGCACATCCAGGCGCTCAATATCAACACGGATGGTTCGTGATGGCGACGGCGCTCCTCCTGCCCGGGCCGGGGCAGCTTTGCCGTTCTCTTCCTTGGGGTGCACAGAAGCAGCAGGTGAAGCAATACCGGCAGCTGCGGGAGCAGCCTCCTGCACCGGAGCCGGGGCAGGCGCTTCGGCGGTAGCTGCCGCAGTGTCTTGTCCCATTTGGCGAAGTGACTCCTGATCAAGCGCCACAGCAGTAACCGCTTCGATCTCCGACAAATTCAGAATCATCTTCTGAATTTCACTTGCATCCTTTTGGGTTATGTAGTAGAGGGAGAATCCGTAATCGAATTTCTCCTGCTCTATGTCCTGAACCGAAGGGAAGGATTTGACGACTTCTCCTGAACGCTCCAAAAGGTCGAAGACCATGTAGGCACGTACGGCTTTGAGCTGACAGTCCTTGCGGATAGCCACATCCACATACAGCACCTGATGGCCTTCCTGAAGGGACTGCTCCAGCACAGAGTACTGGAATTCATCCAGGAACACCTGGGCCGCACTTGCATTGCCGGACGCAGCAGCAGTGACTTCAGCAGAAGCATTGCCGGCAGAAGGAACCTCTCCGCGAACGATAGCCTGCAGGGAAGAGACAATGGCTGTTACATCGGCCTTGCCCGCCCCCCCGCCGGTGATATCCTCCACCATGGATTCCAGAGCGTCAATACTTTTGAACAGGGTATCAAAAATGAAGTCCTGCATCCGCAGTTTGTTATTACGCACCAAATCGAGCACATTCTCCATTTGGTGCGTAAGCGAAGCCAAATCTTCAAAACCCATTGTAGCCGCCATACCTTTCAAGGTATGGGCGGAGCGGAAAATCACCTGAACAATACTCAGATCCTCCGGATTCGCTTCCAGCCCCATCATGCTCTCGTTCAAAGACTGCAGATGATCATTTGACTCATCAATAAACATGGATAAGTATTGGTTCATGTCCATGAGCGGGTACCTCCCCTTCGAGTTCGCTATTCCATTATTTAACGGCTTGTACCAGCCTTGGAGCAATTTCTTGCAAAGGCAGGATGTGTCTTACACACTTCAACTCTACTGCAGACCTCGGCATTCCGTAAACCACACAGGTTTCTTCACTCTCTGCAAAGGTTGATGTCACCCCTGAATCGTAGAGTGCTTTCATCATACGGGCCCCGTCGCTGCCCATCCCCGTCATAATGACAGCATGACGTTCCAGCGAGGTAAGCTTCAATACCGATTCAAACAGTGTATCTACAGAAGGACGATGTCCATTGCGGACCTCTTCCTTAGTAAGCTCTATCATGTATTGGCCGCCAGGCGCAGGAACCACTGTCAGGTGATAGCCCCCGGGGGCTATATACGCTGCTCCCTGCCGGAGAACCATACCGTGCTCCGCTTCCGCGACCTCCAGCGCGCTAAAGGTATTCAGGCGCTGGGCCAGCGATTTGGTGAAGTTAGGCGGCATATGCTGGACAATGACAATTGGTGCCGGGAAGTCTCCAGGGATGTTCTCCAGGAACGCCTTAAGTGCTCTCGGACCTCCTGTTGAGCAGCCTACAGCAACCAGCTTACGCACGCCCCGGCTTCCGCTTACCTGGCCTCCTGATGCTGCAGGAGGTTCAACGAACGAACCTGCAGCAATTTCAGCAGCTGCACGTTGTCCAGCCCATCCGGCGCCCTGCACTTCCTTGGAACGGCCTTTAAACCTTTCGGGAGCCGATTTGGGCACTACTGGCGCGGGCTTGATTACCCGCTTCGCAGTAACTGGCTCAGCTCCGGCCTCCGGCTTCCGTTTGTCAGCAGGCGGTTCAATCGGTGCCTTGACCCTCGGCTTCTCCGTGCCCTGAAGCGGTGCTTTATCCGCCTCTCTCTTGGAGGGCTCCAGCTTTCGTCTCACCGGTTCCACAATAGCCCGCGGAGCAGTTAGTTCAGCAGCAGGAGAAGGAGGCTCAGGCAATTTGACGGCAGAAGCGCGGGCTTCACGCCGCTCGCGCGCCAGCATCGCCTCCTTCATCTGCTCCCTGAGGGATTCTCCGACAGCGATGATATCCTGGGAGTTTGAAATGGACGGCTTTCGGATGAAATCGAAAGCCCCCCACTCCAAGGCCAGAATCGTCTCCTTCATACCCTCTTCATTGATACCGGACAGCATAATCACCGGGAGCGGACGCTGGGCCATGATACTTTTTAGCGCCTCCAGGCCATTCATCTCAGGCATCTCCACATCCATGGTTACGAGATCCGGACAAAGCTCGTTAACCTTCTCAATCGCCTCACGTCCGTTAGCAGCTGTCGCTGTGACTTGAAAGTCGGCATCATTCTCTATTAAATCGGAAATGATCTTGCGCATGAATGCAGAATCATCAACAACCAGAACTTTATATGGCCTCATAGCTTTCCACCTCTGTCCCTCAAATTCAGAACAATTATCTGTTTCGTTTCAACCACTTGCTAATGAATCCCTTGATGCCTTGTACTTTAGCGGTTTCTACTGAATCAACAGCCAGATAACTCTGTGCAAGCCTCTGCACATCCCTGGCTGCAATACTGTTCGGAAAAGCCACTGAGAATGGAATTTGTTTCTTAACCGCCTGTACCACATGCGGATCGCTGCTGATGTAACCAAGGAAGGGAAGCTCAAGCTGCAGGAACCGGCTGGCTGCCATCCGGATTTTGTCGCTGGTAGCCCGTGCCTCCCGTTCATCCCCTGCCTGATTGACAATCAGTCTGAACGAGACCTCCGGATGCGAATTATGAACAACCTTCATCAGCGCATACGCATCTGTAATTGCTGTAGGCTCAGGTGTGGTCACCACCAGGCAGTCGTCGGCAGAAGTGATGAATTTCATCGTTTCCTTGGACAGCCCCGCCCCTGTGTCGAACAGGATGAAATCCATGGTATCGGCAATGCTTGCAATCTGTGTGGTAAAGTAATTCAGATCCGCCTCCGAGAGTGTGAACAGTTCGTCCATCCCGGAACCCCCTGCAATGAAGGGCAACGCTTGCGGTCCGAGCTGAATGATCTGTCCGATATCTGCTTCCCGCTTGAGCAGGTGGTACAGATTGTATCTGGATGAGACACCCATAAGGACATCAATATTAGCCATGCCGATATCGGCATCGAACAGAAGAACTCTCCGTCCCATGGCCTTCAGTGCAAGCGCGAAGTTAAGGGTGAAATTCGACTTCCCGACTCCCCCCTTCCCGCTGCATACCGTGATGATCCGGGCAGAGGCACCGCTTCCGGGAGCCTGCCTTGTATCCTGACTGGAGACCAGCCGTCTTAACGCCTGCGCCTGGTCCATCACCCGCCCCCTGTTCCCAGCAGCATGCCGCCAATCTGCTCCCCTGTTGCCATTAGAAGATCATCAGGAACATTTTGTCCGTTGGTAATATAAGAGAGCTTTAGCGGGTAATCATTCAGAACATTGAACAGCGGGCCATAGCTCCCAGTTTCATCCAGCTTCGTAAATACAACCTTATCCAGCTGGTATCTGCCGAAGTGCTCCGCGATCTTTTTCATGTCACGGCTCTTCGAGGTCAGGCTCAGCACCAGCAGGGTCTCACTCTTAAGCTCCTTGGCCAGCAGACTCTGTAGTTCAGCCACCAGCATTTCATTGCGGAAATTGCGTCCGGCGGTATCCATGAGCACCAGATCACAGCTCTCCAGCCGGAACATCGCCCGCTGCAGATCTCCAGGTGATTGGACAACCTCCAGCGGTATGTTGAGAATGGAGGCGTAGGTTCTAAGCTGTTCAACGGCTGATATCCGGTAAGTATCCGAGGTAATCAGCCCGACCTTACGGCCCTGCTTGAACAGCTGCTCCGCTGCCAGCTTGGCAATCGTTGTCGTCTTGCCGACCCCTGTCGGCCCGGCAATATATACAATCCGGGTATCCGGGGCAATACCGCCGGCAATTCGTCCCGCCAGAAAACCGTCAATCTGCTCTCTAAGCACAGCCTCGAATTGCTCCGGCCCCCAGCTGCTTCCTTCCTCACGGTAACGCTCCAGAACATATCCGATCCATTCCTCTACGAGAACTGCGTCAGTCTCCTGGTCAATCAGGCGGCTACGTAAGGATTCCAGCGCATCCGGCAGCTCGGCAGCCCCTGAGGAATAACGTGCGATACGTTCCATCCATTGCTTCATATCCCGGATCTCCCGCAGGACATCACTCTCAGTGGCAGAGGCACTCTCAGGTTCAGGCTGTTCTGCTGCAAGCGATTCATAGATGGCTGCAAGCTTCTTCCGGCTCTCCTCCGGCTGCGGTACAGACGGCTGGCCTGCTGCAATATCCTCAGTGCGGATAACCGGCGGCTCAGTCTTGGCTAAAGGCGGCATCACAGCGACACCTCCGCCCTGCTCCAGTGGATCAGCCAGTGCTGCGGCAATCTCGGCAAACGACTTGGCTGCTGCCGCCTCCCTTACCGTCACAGGCGGCGGGAGAGGAGGAGCAGCGGCTGAGGCAGCCTTCTGATAGGCCTCTGGTACTGCATTTCGCGGTACGTTCATCGGCGGTGCAGGAATCTTCTCCTGCGCAGCCGCCTTTGCACCGTTCTCCACAGCAGCCACAACCTCAATCTTCTTTTTTGTGAACATACCCATGAATCCGCCAACCTTTATTTCTTTGGTGCTTAAAATAACGGCATCGCTTCCAAGCTCGCTGCGGATCGAATGCATGGCGTCAGGCATCGTATCGACCACATAACGCTTCACTCTCATAAGTTCACCACCCCGACGCTTTGAATTTCAATGTTTGGCTCCAGCTCACTGTAGGAGAGCACAGGGATATCCTGCATGGTTCGCTCAATAACCTGGCGCAGATACATGCGAATCGTTGGAGAGGTCAGTACAATCGGCTGCTGGCCGGACTGCAGGAGACGGTTGATCTGCTCCGTAAGCCGCTGATAGACGGTTTGGGTAGATACCGGATCAAGCGCCAAGTAGCTGCCCTGCTCGGTCTGCTGCACGCTCTCGGAAATCTTTTTCTCAAGCCCGGGACCTACGGTAATGACACGCAGGGTCTCCCCCGTCTGAGAGAACTGCTGGGTAATCTGTCTGGAGAGAGATTGCCGCACATATTCAGTCAGAATATCAGGGTCCTTAGTATAAGTGCCGTAATCAGCAAGCGTCTCGAAGATGGTGACGAGATCGCGGATGGATATTTTCTCCCGCAGCAGCTTGCCCAGCACCTTCTGAACATCCCCGACAGCAAGAATGGAAGGAATGAGCTCGTCCACCAGCACAGGGTAATTCTCCCTGAGATTGTCGACCAGCTGCTTCGTCTCCTGACGGCCCAGCAATTCGTGTCCATACCGTTTGATCAGCTCGGTCAGATGCGTGGCTACAACGGAAGGCGGGTCAACCACGGTATAACCGGATAACTCAGCCCGCTCCTTCACCGACTCATCGATCCATAAGGCAGGCAGACCAAAGGATGGTTCGATAGTCTCAATCCCGCTAATCGACTCGTCATCATACCCAGGACTCATGGCAAGATAGTGATTAAGTAATAATTCACCGCCGCCAACGTTATTTCCTTTAATTTTGATGACATATTCATTCGGTTTTAGTTGAATATTGTCGCGTATACGAATAACCGGCACGACAAGACCCATCTCCAGTGCACATTGCCGTCGAATCATGATGATACGGTCGAGCAAATCGCCGCCCTGCCCCGTATCCGCCAAAGGAATCAGACCATAACCAAATTCGAATTCGATCGGGTCCACCGTAAGCAGATTGATAACACTTTCGGGACTTCGCACCTCTTCGATCTGCTTCTCCTCGACCAGTTGTTCATCGGCAATCTGCTGCCTGCTGGCCTTCTGTCCCATACTGTAAGCCGCATAAGCCATCAGCCCCGCCAAAGGAAGCGTGGACATAATCGTAATCGGGGTAAAGAACCCCAGAAACGCAATGGTCGCAGCCACTATGTATAGAAGCTTCGGATAGGACAGCAATTGTCCGGTCAGATCCTCGGCCAGATTGCCCTCCGAAGCCGCGCGGGTAACGATGAGACCGGAAGCCGTGGAGATCAGCAAGGCCGGAATCTGGCTGACCAGACCGTCACCGATGGTCAGGACAGAGTAGGTTGAGAGTGCTGTCTGGAACGACATACCATGAACGGTCATACCGATAATGAAGCCGCCGATCAGGTTGATAATGAGGATGATGATACTGGCAATGGCGTCCCCTTTAACGAACTTACTCGCACCATCCATGGCTCCGAAGAAATCCGCCTCGCGTTCGACATTACGGCGGCGTTCCCGTGCCTGCTGCTCATTAATCATCCCCGCATTCAGATCCGCGTCAATACTCATCTGCTTACCGGGCATCGCATCCAGCGTGAAGCGGGCGCCTACCTCGGCCACGCGCTCCGAACCCTTGGTGATAACAATGAACTGAACCACAACCAGGATCAGAAAGACAATGAACCCGATAGCGATCTGTCCCCTGGCAATCCAGCTTCCGAAGGTCGCTACGACCTCCCCGGCATGGCCATCAGCCAGAATCAGCTTGGTTGTTGACAGGTTCAGCGCTAAGCGGAACAGCGTTGTGATCAGGAGCAGTGAAGGAAATATTGAGAACTGCAACGGATCTCTGGTATTCATGGCGACCAATATAATGGTCAGGGCTATCGAGATATTGACAATTAACAGTACATCCAAAAGCCAGACAGGGATGGGCAGAATCATCATAAGCACAATACCGATAATGCCCAGTAGAACTGTTAAATCTTTAGCTTTCAATGTCCTTAACCTCCCCCGGCTTATCTCCTCTTGCCTTTAAGCTTATATACATAGGCCAGCACTTCGGCAACTGCCTGGAACAGATCGGCCGGCACTACATCACCGATCTCCGCTCTCTGGAACAATGCCCGTGCCAGCGGCTTATTCTCCATCGTTACAACACCATGCTCCTTGGCCAGTTCCCTGATGCGGAGTGCCACATAATCCTGGCCCTTGGCTATAATCTGAGGAGCCTCCATTGTGGAACCGTCATACTTCAGGGCGACTGCAAAGTGGGTCGGGTTCGTGATGATAACATCAGCCTTGGGGACCTCCTGCATCATCCGCTGCATCGCCATTCTGCGCTGACGTTCCCTGATCTTGCCTTTGATGATGGGGTCGCCCTCCATCTTTTTGTACTCATCCTTAATGTCCTGCTTGGACATCTTGAGACTCTTCTCATGCTCGTATTTCTGATAGATATAGTCCAGTACCGCCATTATAAAAAGAGCCGCTGCAATCTTGATGCCCAGGCTCATGGTCAGCTTCGCAACGAAGGCGTATGCCCCTTCCGCATCGACATGCGAGAGGCGTGCAAAACTCTCCTTCTGTCCCCAAAGCGTACTGTAGACCAGATAGGCAATCAGGATGAGCTTGAAGATAGATTTGAGGAACTCTACTACGGAACGCATGGAAAAAATATTTTTGAAGCCTTTGATGGGGTTTATCTTGCTGAACTTAGGCGTAATTCCTTCGCCTGAAGCCATGAAGCCTACCTGTGCGAAGTTAGCCACGAGCGCCAGCAGGAAGGTGATGCCCAGCAGCGGAGCAAGCAGAATGAGGATCTGCAGCCCGTACTGGTTAAACAGCGTAGTGATATTCTCCGGTGTTACCTCAAGCATCATCCGGTTCTGGAACACATCTGTGTAGAGCTTGATAAACCGTTCTTTCATGAAGCCGCCGAAGACGCTCAGTGACAGCAGCGCCGAGAAGAGGACCACTGCGCCTGACATTTCAGCACTTTTGGCAACCTGCCCCTTCTTGCGGGCGTCCTGCCGTTTCTTCGGAGTGGCTTTCTCTGTCTTATCTCCTCCGAACAGCTGAAGGTTCAGTTTGTATCTTGCCTGTTTTGCCAAGACAATCTCTCCTTACCGTAGCCTAAGGACTCTTCCCAATGAGGCCAAGCAAGTTGTGCATGGACTCGAACATAATCTCGAAGAGATTCTGGAACAGCGCAGCCATCCCCGGCATCAGTATAAGAAGCAGCGCCAGACCGATAATGATTTTGAGCGGGACACCGATGACAAACACATTATATTGCGGAGCCGTTCTCGCCAGGAAGGCCAGGCCTACATCCGTCAGGAACAGTGCAGCGACCAGCGGAGCCGACATTTGAAAGGCCAGCATAAAGGATTGAGCAAAGGTGCGGATCAGAAACTCTGACAAGCTTCCGCCGATCATTTTGAGGAACAGGTCATTATCGATCGGCACCCATTTATAGCTGTATACAATAGCATCCAGCAGGTAGTGGTGGCCATTCATGCTCAGGAACAGCAGCAGTGCAATCATATACTTGAAGTTACCGATAATCGGTGCCGAGGCCCCGGTCATCGGGTCAATGACGTTCGCAATCCCGAACCCGATCTGAATATCGATAAAAGAGCCCGCAGTCTGAATCGTCATAAACATCAGGTAGGCGATAAACCCAAGCAACAGCCCGATTAATGCCTCCCTGATAATCAGGAGGATAAACCCCAGATCCTGCGGAACTGTAATATTCATGCTGCCTGAGCTGAAGATGACCATCGATACAAAAAAAGACAAACCAATTTTGAACGTTGTCGGCACGCTTTGCGACGAAAAGACAGGAACGACAACAAAAAAGGCGGTAATTCGACAAAAAATCAGCAGAAAGACAGGAAAACTTTGCACCAGGGTCTCTATATTCATAGACTCAACCGATATACATATAGAGACTGCCCAGAATTTGGCTGGTGAAATCCACCAGCTTCGTTATAATCCACGGACCGAACAGCAGTAAAGCAAGCAGTACGGCAACGATTTTGGGAACAAACGCCAGGGTCTGCTCCTGAATCTGGGTTGTGGCTTGAAAAATACTGACGATCAGTCCTACCACCAGACCAAGAATCAGCATGGGGGCGCTGGTCTCCAGCACTAAATATACGGCTTGGCCGGCCAGGCCGATAATAAACTCCGCATTCATCCCATGTACCTCCTCTTACAAGTCAGGTGTTAAAACTCAGCAGCAGTGATTTGACTACTAGGTACCAGCCGTCCACCAGCACAAAGAGCATAATTTTGAAAGGCAACGATATCATTACCGGCGGCAGCATCATCATCCCCATGGCCATCAGGGTGCTGGACACCACAATATCAATAATAAGAAAAGGAATAAAAATCATAAAGCCCATGGTAAACGCCTTTTTCATCTCGCCGATTGCAAAAGCAGGTACCATTACTGTTAAAGGAATATCATTATAGCTGGCTGGCTTCACTGTAGCGTTATTGCCGGTATAGTTCATGAACAGCAGCAGGTCCTTCGTATTCGTCTGCTTGAACATAAATTCCTTAATCGGCTCCTGCGCTTTGTTCAGAGCTTCGCTCTGGGTCAGAGTGCCCTTCATATAGGGCTGTAAGGCCGTCTCGTTCACAGTTGCCAGTGTCGGCGACATAATGAACAAGGTTAGGAACAGAGCCAGTCCTACAAGCACCTGGTTCGGTGGCATCTGCTGTGTACCCAGTGAGGTTCTCACGAACCCCAGTACGATCACAATCCGCGTGAAGCTGGTCATCAGCACCAGGAATGAAGGAGCAATGCTAAGCACCGTTACCAGCAGCAGGATAGAGATGGAGCTCGTACCCCCGCTTGGAGCATCATTGTCTCCCACCGAGATATTGATATTAGGAATCGGGTCAGCATGAACCGGATGCAGGAGCAGCACACTGAAAATACCAAGCAACAAAAAAGAAAGAATCAGCTTTTTTTTCATAAATCCTCCGACTCTTTCCTGAGATCCTCATCCCTGCGCAGTTCCTCCAGCTTCTCCTTGCGCTCTGGCGCCAGGGCAAGCTTGGATTGCAGCGTCTCATAGAAAGACGAAGTCTCATGAATCTCAATTTCCTGGGACGGCACCTCACCGCGCAGCTTGGACTTGATTTTGGCGATAAGCGGTGCAATGAAGTTGTCTGTTCCTGAGGCCTGGTCTTCAAAAGCGGATATAATCAGCGCCACCTCTGCCGGATCGGTGATCTTATCCATCATAGTGATGTCCTCGCCCACTCCGATCAGATAGAGGCTGCCGCCCAGCTCAATGACCTGAATCGACTTATTCGGACCCAGCCCCAGCGCACCCAGCGTACGGATGGAACGGCCGCTCATCAGAGTCTGATTGCGGCGTCCCAGAAAACGGATCAGCAGCACGATAAGAATAACAATGACTGCCAGAAAAAAAACAACCTTCAATAAATTCAGCAGGGCATTACTACTGTCTCCGAGCGTTCCGGAAGCAAATAACATACCTCGTTCCTATATACCCAGCGTTTTGTTGATGGCTTCAATGACACGGTCTGCCTGGAACGGCTTCACAATAAAGTCTTTGGCACCGGCCTGGATTGCATCAATAACCATAGCCTGCTGACCCATGGCTGAACACATAATGACTTTGGCATTGGCATCTACTTTTTTGATTTCCTTAAGGGCGGCAATTCCGTCCATTTCAGGCATGGTGATATCCATCGTGATCAGATCCGGACGCAGTTCCTTAAATTTCTCTATAGCCTGTGAACCGTCCTGGGCTTCACCCACTACCTCAAATCCGTTTTTCGACAAAATGTCCCGGATCATCATTCTCATAAATGCTGCATCGTCCACGATTAGAATTCGGTTAGCCATTTTTACAAAATCCTCCCTAAGTATGCTTATTGTAATTTTTGTATACGGTCCCACTGGCTGACGATATCCGTAACGCGGACACCGAAGTTCTCGTCGATAACTACGACTTCCCCCTTGGCAATGAGCTTGTTGTTAACCAGAATGTCAACAGGCTCACCTGCCAGCTTGTCCAGTTCAATAATTGAACCTTGCGACATTTCCAGAATATCTTTAATCTGCTTCTGGGTCCTTCCTAATTCTACGGTTACCTTCAGTGGTATGTCCATCAATAAATTTAAATTATTTTCGTCAATATTGCCAAAAGCCCCTGCACTCAGATTCGCAAATTGCACAGGCTGCACATTTACATTACGGCCCTGTGCAGGATTCTGCGCCTGAGGCTGCGGATAGGGCATGCCCTGCGGCGGCATTCCGTAAGGCGGCATGCCCTGCATCCCATACGCCGGCATCCCTGCCGGAGGATAATAATATCCCCCTTCCGGCATTCCCGGATAAGGCGGCATTCCCTGGCCCTGCGGCGGATATTGCGGAGGGTACCCTCCCGCCTCCGGCGCTGGCATTTGCTGCTGAGCTGTAGGCGGAGCCTGTGCCGGTTCCGGTGCAGGCGCTGGTGCGGCTGCCGCAGCCGGAGGCGGTGTTGCTTCCGCAGAGGAGACGGCCGCTTCCTGGTCAGCCTGGCTGACATCGCCTAGCAGCATGGTCACCATATCCTTGGCGAATTGTACAGGCAGCAGCTGCATAATGGTGGAATCAATCAGATCGCCGATCTTGAGGCGGAAGGAAATCTGGATTAGCGTCTCATCATCCGGCAGGCTTCCTACACCTTCTCCGCTCGACATGTTAAGAATGTCAATGCCTGGCGGAGAAATATTGACGAATCTGTTGAAGATCGTTGACATTGAGGTAGCGGACGAACCCATCATCTGGTTCATCGCTTCCTGCACGGCACTGATATGAATCTCATTCAGTTCCTCGTCCTTAGGATCTCCTTCCCCACCGAGCATCAAGTCGGCAATGACCTGTGCATCCCTGATCTTGATAACCAGAGAATTGATGCCCTGGAAACCGTCGACATACTGTACGTGAACAGCCACATGAGGTTTGGGAAAGGCTTCCTCGAACTCTCCGCGTGTAATAATGGAAACCTTAGGGGTAGTAATGTCTACCTTCTTACCCAGTAGGGTGGAGAGTGCGGTTGCCGCACTTCCGAAGGTGATATTCCCAATTTCTCCCAGTGCATCCTGTTCAAAAGGTGTTAAGTAATCATCCACGGTCTTCGGTGAAGGAGCCAAGTTGCCTTCCGCAGACTGTCTAAGAAGAGCATCTATCTCTTCCTGGGACAAATAATCTTTACTCGTCAAACTCTTCAACCCCTTCGCTGACAATCTCGTCTATTTGCACAGCCACACGTTCTTTGATCATCCCCGGACTTCCAATGAATTTCAGCTTGTCCCCCACCTTAATCGACAGACCGGAATCCACCGTCTTGTTAAGAGAAATCACGTCGCCGATGCTGAGCCCGAGAAATTCAGCAATGGATAAATTCGATTCGCCAAGCTCCGCCACGATTGGAAGCTGCGCCCGGTGAACCCGTGCCCGGATGGCTTCGAGCTCTACCTCATCCCGCACCTTTTTCTCGGAGACAAACCACTGGTGCACCGAGAGCCTTGACATAATCGGCTCCAGCACAACGTGCGGGATACAAAGGTTGATCATCCCCGTCGTGTCTCCTATTTTGGTACTGAGGGAGATCAGGGCAATCGTTTCATTTGGCGATACAATTTGCATAAACTGCGGATTCGTTTCCAGCGCCTCCATCCTGGGATGGATATCAAGCACTGTCTTCCAGGCTTCCTGCAGACTTTCAAAGCATCTGCTGAAAATCCTCTCCATAATGGTCGTTTCGATTTCAGTCAACGCATTGATTTTGGAGGGTGCCGTTCCGAAGCCGCCAAGCAGACGGTCCAGCATGGCAAAAGCAATATTCGGATGCACCTCCATCACCATCCGGCCCTCCAGCGGCTCGGCCTCAAAAATATTCAATATCGTCATTTTGGGAATGGAGCGGATAAACTCGTCATAAGGGAGCTGCTCTACTTGAACGACATTGATCTGCACGAAGGTGCGCAATTGGGCCGAAAAGTACGTTGTAAGATAGCGGGCAAAGTTATCATGAATCCGGGTAAGGCTGCGGATATGATCTTTGGAGAAACGCACGGCCCGTTTGAAATCATAAGAGCGGATCTTTTTAGTGGTTTCTTCTTTTTTAAGTTCGTCGGCATCCATTTCACCGGATGAAAGTGCAGCAAGCAGAGCATCAATTTCGTTTTGTGATAGTACATCAACCAATTCAATCACCCCCCCATCAAAGAATAGACCCGCCTGCAGCTACATAGATGCCAGTATGAATTTGGTGAATTCAATCTGGGTGATGGAACCTTCTGTCAGGTTCTTATTGATGATATTCACCAGTTTGCTGCTGAACTGATCTTTGCCGCTGGCCCCATTCAACTCCTCGGGTTTGGCATCGGCAATCGCTTTGATAATCAGCGGTGTTATTTTAATAGATTTTATCTTTTCGAATTCTTCCTTGGACGACGCCGAATCTAATTGAAGCGCGATGTCAACTGAAAGGATGTAATCGGGATCGGCAAGATTAGTTTTGATATCTTTGATTTCGGCTGTCATCTCAACAATTTGATCAGCAGTCATCTTCTTCGTCTCCACGTTCTGGACAGCCTTGCTCACTTCATTCCCATCACCTGGGAAAATTTTGTCCATTAGTAAGAATGCAGCGACTACGATAAGTGTAACGGCCAGCAATATCGTGATGAGCCATGGCAGCATCTTTTTCATGAAAGCTCCTCCATTGACTGGACTTTAATGGTGGCAGCGTGTGTGCCTATGTCCCTGTTATATTCCTTAATCTTGCTAATGACTTCATCGGCTTTTTCAAGCACGATCAGTCTTTTGCCGGTTACCAGCGTAATATACGTGTCCGGTGATTCTTCAACCATTTCAACCAGCAGGGAATTCAGCCACATCCCCGCCCCGTTCAATCTTGTTACCGAAATCATGACAGGCCTCCTAACCTAAATAGGGGGAGGAGATCCTCCCCCACGACTGTAATAACATTTCCGCTGCGGGCAAAACGTTATTATTCAGCAAATTACATATTACGGTTCAGGCTTAACGCTTCAGATTAACTACTTCCTGTAATACTTCATCGGAAGTGGTGATAATCCGCGAATTCGCCTGGAATCCACGCTGGGTAACAATCATTTCTGTAAACTCGCCGGTCAGATCCACATTGGACATTTCCAGTTGGCCTGGAACGATGGTACCAGTTCCCACTTCTGCATTATTGGCAGTCGTCGGCTCCAACGCCCCTTCAGCATTTGCATTTAATGTCATCCGGTACAGGTTGCCGCCAATTTTCTCAAGCCCTCCCGGATTACTGACTTTGCCAACACCAATTTGAACACCGGATTCAGTAGTGCCGTCCGCCATCGTCTGCACAATTGTTCCGTCACTGGAGATGGAGAATCCCGTTGCATCATCGCTGAGTTGAATGGGTGCGCCCCCGGAGTCAACGACATGCAGGCCATCCGATGTAATCAGATTACGGCTGGCGTCCACATGGAAATCTCCGGCACGGGTTAGGAATGGAATCTCCTGATCACCCGAAAGCTTCACCAGAAAGAATCCGTCTCCTTCAATCCGCAAATCTGTAGGGTTATTGGTAGTCATTGCACTACCACCGGTGTGCAGGGTATCAATTGAACCGATACTCACTCCAAGACCGATCTGCTTGGCGTTGACACCGCCTTGTCCCTCTTCCCCAGGTGCTGTAACCCCGGAGACAGTCTGGCTCATAATATCCTTGAACATCACGCGTCCAGACTTGAAGCCGATGGTATTGACATTCGCAATATTGTTACCAATGACATCAAGCTTGGTCTGGAATCCGCGCATACCTGAAACCCCTGAGTACATAGATCTTAACATTATTAATCGTCCTCCCGGTTATAGAGTCTTCTGACTCTTAAGAATTGAAAGATGAAGCTGGAGTGGTGGCCGCGTCAGTCGGTCGGCAGCCACTATCGGCTCTCCAGTAAGGACCAGCCGATGTCAAGATATAATTACTGCACTGTCAATCTGCGTGAATACATTGTCCTTCATTGAATTGCCATCCATCGCTGTAACAACTGTCCGGTTCTTCACACTAACAATAAGTGCCATATCCTTCATAAGAATCAGAGATTCTTTGCTGCCCTTGGCGGCTGCTTTGTCTACCGCAGTGGAGATCTGATCCAGTTGGCGGCTGCCAAGCTCGATTCCCCGCTGCTCCAGGCGTTTAGCTGCATGGTTACTGAACTTCAGGATATTCTTCTGCAGCACACTCTCGAACGACGCTTCAGGACTTGAGGAGCCCTTAACAGATTGCTGACGCTGCAAGGCGGAAGGATGTACAGCTGCCGGATATAATTGTCCGATAGTTATTCTGTCACTCATGATGTCTCCCCGCTCTCCCCGTTTGTCGCAGTCTCACTGGCTGCCGGAGTCTCACTGGTTGCTGGACTCTCGCTAGCCGCTGGAGTCTCGCTGCCCGCTGGAGGTGTAGTACCAGCATTCTGAATTTGCGTAATATCTGTTAGAGCAATACGCTCCTTGCCTACCACTG
The DNA here is from genome assembly GCF_000517865.1 of Paenibacillus sp. FSL R7-269. Taxonomy (NCBI): domain Bacteria; kingdom Bacillati; phylum Bacillota; class Bacilli; order Caryophanales; family Paenibacillaceae; genus Paenibacillus; species Paenibacillus sp. FSL R7-269. The sequence goes on along the minus strand of NZ_ASPS01000014.1, from coordinate 24,726 downwards.
CGTATTGTACCCCGCTGCTGACAACAATCGATTCAACATTGCCCGATTTCGGCAATTTCGTCTCAGCATCCGTCCAGGTGATATCCTTCCCGATCAATCCTGACACCGAGCCAAGGGACTGATTCAGTGCTGTAAGCTGGGTGGATATGTTCATAAGCTGCTCTACAGATGAGAATTGAGCCATTTGAGCGATGAATTCCTTATCCTCCATCGGCTGCATCGGGTCCTGGTTCTGCAGCTGGGTAATCAGTATTTTCAAGAACTGATCCTTGCCCAGTGTAGAGGTACCTGTGGTCTTGGGTGTCTTATCATTCGCTACATAATTCCACTGGTTGCTGTTAGACACGGGATTCGTTGCCATATTATTTCACCTCGCTTGTTCTGTTCATCAAATCTTGGTTGAGAATCCGCCGCTCTGGTTGGTATCCTGCTGAGTAGCAGAAACCCAATCCTTCCATTCGCCATTAAGCTCTGCGGCGAGCACGGCATCTGCTGATTCTTCCTGGTGATCCCGCGAACGTCTGCCTTGCTGCTGTCCGCCCGCGCCTGCCTGCTGACCCTGCCCTCCGGTCCACTGTGACTGAGGGGAGTTGTTGTTCTGCGTCACTTCGAGGCGCTCTACCTGAAGTCCCTGGGACTGCAATGCCAATCGAAGCTGGCTCATCTGCTGCTCAAGCATATCCTTGGTTCCGGCATGCTGGGTCATGAACTGTGCCACCAGATTTCCGTTTTGCATGGTAATCTTCACATCCACTTGTCCAAGATTCTCTGGGAATAAGGTGATCGTAGCTTCAGCCACTCCGCCCTTCTTGACAATCTCAAGCTTACCGCTGATGAAGGTGTTCATCTCCTGGGCGAATTGCTGGACCGGCACTGGCGCGGCTTCCGCCTTCAGCGGTGCAGTAATTCCGTGCCGCAGCGATAATTGGCCGGCCGTTACAACCTCCGGCTCCTGAGTCGTCCCTTCTCCAGATAGTAAAGGATCTTCGGCAGACACTGTCTCCTTCAATGTGGCAGTCACTACCGCGGCAATAGGAGTGGAACCCTCAGGTGCAGTTACAGCTTCGGAATTGCCAGCCACAGCTGCTGCATTCAACATGGAACCTGTGCTCGCTGAAGCCCCCAATAACCTACGGACATCCGTTGCCAAATCTCCCTTGCTATACATTCCCACCCTAGGCTCGCTTTCCGTTGCCTGCTTAAGCGACACCGCTGGAGCATCAACAACTGCTGGAGTCTTGTTAGCCATGGACTTGTGATTAACAGGTGCACTCTCCGCCATAATAGCTGAGAATTGATTTAGAAGCGCAGCTCCTTTGGCAGCAGTCTCCTGATCCCCGCTGACAGCTGCTATCTGAACCCGTTGAACCAGGCTGTTCAGTTCATCTTGAATGGCAAAGCGCAGGGTTTCAGGGTTCTTGGCAAGTGGCGACAAGCTGATGGATGTGTCAGCAACAGTAGCTGAGGCATCCTGTGAACCTGGAGAGGGATTGCCGGACACAAGAGCAGATACTTGAAGCAGCCAACTTTGAAGCGCAGCAATTAGTGCCGGATCAGCCTCCAGACTGGTGTCAAGCTTCTCTATATCCTGCACAAGACCTTCCAGCAGCTTCGTTTGCTTAACATCTGTACTGCCTGCCTCTTCTCCCTTAGCCTGAACAGCACTGAGGAGTCCCTGCAATAATGAAGCTAAATTACCGGCTACGGGAGTCTCAGTGCCTTTGGCAGTCGTAACTCCCCCCATGCTCTGCACAAGCGTCTGGGCAAATGGCATCGACGGGTTAACTGTCCCGGTTGTCCCCTGCGTTGTTCCGCCGGAAGCAGCCAGATTGCCTGCGGTTAAGGTTTGTAGAATAATACTCATCTTTTTCACCTCCCTTCAAAAGTTATTTCCCGCCCATCAGACGGTTGACAATTTTGGCTGTCTGCTTGCTGTCTTTCTTGGTCATCTCCCCCAAAATGGAGGAGCGGACCGAGTCACTGACCGTATTCAGCACCGTGATGACTTTATCCGGACTCAGGCTGTACATGGAGCCAAGCAGCACTGCCGCATCCGCAGCGGGCATGCTGGTGAAGGTCTGGCCTAGCTTCTCCTGATCCAGATTAGCTGAAGGCTTGGGAGTAGCAGTACCAGCCTCCTGCTTTAGCCGGGATTGCAGGGCTGCAATAGCCATATCGGTTGAATTTGTGGTTTCTTTTAGCTTTATGGAGACATCTGCCGCTTTTTTGGCATCCATTTTTTCCAGGATGGCCGTTTTGCTGGCATTGTTCATCACACTGAAGATTTGAACCATCTCATCGGTAGTCAAATTCTCCATAATCGGCGCCGCTTTGGAGGCCTTCATCCCGGCATACAGCTTAGCCAGATCCGTCACTTTCTTCAGATAAGGATCTTCCTCTTCCTCGGTGGCTGCGGCCGTTTCAGCAGCGGTCTTTAACTCATCAACCTGCTTTTGAAGTGCTTCGGCCTTGGTTGTCTCCGCCGCCTTGTCTTCTTCAGCCTTCTTCAGTTTTTCCTCCCCAGCGGTAAGTTGAGCTTTGAGTTCTTTGATCGTGCTCGCGGAGCTCGCGGCCTGCTCTTTACTCTCTGCGGGCGGATTCTCCTCTGCGGCTTCACCCGGCGCTGCCGGGTCCGCGGGCGGATCAGGCACCCATTTCTCTATAACAGGAATTTTGTTGGCAATCGCCAACACGTTATTGCGGATATCCATATTAAATAGGGTGAGCAGTACCCCAAGCAGTACAAGCGTGAAAATGATTGGAATCATCAAGAACAAAAAACGCTCTAATTTGCCTGCCGACCCTTCATCTTCAAGTTCCATCTGATTATTTGCCACTAGCGGAAACCTCCCGGGTTAGAGGGATTTCATCGCGAAGCGGACGGTAGCCATCTCATCCAGTTCGTTTTGTTCCCGTAAACTCATATTCTGCAGAAATGCGGTTTGTGCTTTGTCTTTGGCTTTGAGCCATACCTTCTCATCCAGAACCTTCGTACTCAGGTGATCCTGCTTATTCTGAACCTCAACATGTGCCCTACTAATGTCGGAATGCTTACGGGCAATGCATTTGTCGAGATAATCCACGTAATCCTGCATTTCACGAAGCTTAGCCATCGGTGTCTTCTGCTGTGCTGCACTTTGCAGGGACAACATCAGCGTGCTGCGCTGACCAGTTAATTCATCAAGGCTTTTTTCCTGTGCCTGCAGTTCTCCGAGCGCGCTTGAGAGCATCCACTCTGCCTGTGTTTTTTCGTTACCCTTCAAGTCCACCACTTTTTGAAAAGTATAATGGAATCTCATGATCAATCAACTCCTCGAGAACTGTGAAATTAAAGTCTGCTGCACTTCGCTGAGGGTTACCTTCTCGTTCACCTTTTGCTTGGTGAAATCCCAGATGCTGTCGATGTAATGCATCGACTCATCGATTTGCGCGTTAGAGCCCCTCTGGTAGGCTCCGATGTTAATCAGGTCCTCGGAATCCTTATATACCGCCATCAGGCGCTTCACATTCTCGGCCGCTGCAATCTGCTCCTCCGGGGCGATATCCTTCATCACCCGGCTGATGCTTGCGAGAACGTCGATCGCTGGAAAATGTCCTTTATTGGCTATATTCCGGTTCAGAACAATATGTCCGTCCAGAATGCCGCGCACAGCATCTGCTATCGGCTCGTTCATATCGTCACCGTCAACCAGCACCGTGTAGAACGCGGTGATTGAGCCTGTAGGGCCCGTCCCAGCACGTTCCAGCAGCTTAGGCAGACTGGCGAATACAGAAGGTGTATACCCTCTCATCGCCGGAGGCTCGCCGACTGCTAGCCCTACCTCACGCTGCGCCATCGCATAACGTGTTACCGAGTCCATCATCAGCATGACATTCAGACCACGGTCGCGGAAGTACTCGGCAATCGTAGTGGCGATCAGCGCCCCCTTAATCCGGATCAGTGCAGGCTGATCGGAAGTGGCCACAATGACCACCGAACGCTGAAGACCTTCGGGTCCCAGATCGCGCTCAATGAAATCAAGCACCTCTCTGCCCCGTTCACCGATCAGCGCAATCACATTGACATCTGCCGAGGTGTTTCGGGCAATCATGCCCATCAGTGTACTCTTCCCCACACCCGAGCCGGCAAAAATCCCTACACGTTGCCCCTTACCGATAGTCAAAAGTCCATCAATAGCCCGGACTCCAATGCTGATCGGTTCGGCGACCCGCGGGCGGTTAAGCGGATTGGACGGAATGTTGAAGGTGGAGCTGTGCGGCATTCTGGCCGGTATCAGTGAACCATCCAGCGGCTGTCCCAGACCGTCGAGAACCTTCCCGAGCAGCTCCGAGCCGACTTGAACGCTAAGCGGCTTGCCGGTGCCCACTACATCACAACCAGGCCCGATAGCCTGCAGTTCGCCAAGCGGCATTAACAGCACCTTGTTATCACGGAACCCTACAACCTCTGCCTGAAGCGGCTTACTTCCTTTGGCAGGATAGATATAACACACATCACCGATGCTGGCGTCTGGCCCTTCCGACTCCACCATCAGCCCGATAACCTGAGTAACCTTACCGTTAATCCTTACCGGATCGAAGTTACGCAGCTGATCTTTGTATCTTCTGCTGTCAAGCATCGTCGTCCCCATTTCTGTGTTCATCTGAGTCCAGAGCGATTCTTAGCAGTTCTTTTTTAATTTCGGCAAGCTGGGTATCAACCCGGGCATCGATGCTGCCGAAGGAAGACCGGATCACACACCCCAGATCTCTGACCGTTGAATCCGGGAGAATCTGCAGCTCAGCCTGAGAGTCCACAGCAAGCGAGAGTTCTTCACGGGCCGCATTGACAAAAGCAAACTGTGCAGGAGACACACAGAGTGAGATCAGCCCCTGCTCACGTTTGCGGGCCAGATTCTTACGGATCAGATCCATCGCAAATTGCGGTTCAACGGTGAGTTGCTTGTCCACGATTTTCTCAGCAATATCACAGCTTAGCTCTACAAGAAACGGCTCCGCCTCCTGAATAATTACATCTCTTGCCCGGTACGCTTCCTGAAGCACGGTCTGCGCTTCGTCCATCATCTCGGCGAGACGCCGGGACATCTCCTGCTCTGCTTGGGCCAGACCTTCTTGATACCCCTGTTGATAGCCCTCGGATTTGACGGCTTCGATCAGCAGCTCATCCTGTTCTCTACGCTCGCGCCACCATTCTTCAGCTTCAGTCCGTGCTGATTCCACAATATTCTCCGCTTCCTCGGAAGCGCTGCGGACTTGACTCTCCGCGAACTCCTGAGCATCCTTCAGCATTTGCTTGCGGGACTGCTCCGCTGCCTCCCTGGCGGGGTCCTGGTAGTGGACTTCACCCGAAGGCTCTTCTGGAGCCGGCTCTTCAGTCAGGCCTGCATGATGTCTGGCCTGTTCAAGACGCTTCAGCACATCTACGGGAATATATTGAGAATGTTTGATCAGCTTAGACAATAATGTCATCTCCTCCGCCACGGGCGATGATAATTTCACCAGACTCTTCGAGTCTGCGGATCGTGCCTACGATGCGGGTCTGTGCTTCTTCCACATCACGCAGCCGCACGGGTCCCATATACTCCATTTCCTCGCGGAAGGTCTCAGCCATACGCTTAGACATATTGCGGAAGATAACATCCCGCACTTCCTCGCTGGCCACTTTGAGCGCAAGCTGCAAGTCCGCGTTGTCGATATCCTTGATAATCCGCTGAATGGAACGGTTATCCACATTGACGATATCTTCGAAGACGAACATCCGCTTCTTGATTTCTTCGGCCAGCTCCGGGTCCTGAATTTCCAAGGAATCGAGAATAGTCCGTTCTGTACCGCGGTCAACACCGTTTAGAATCTGTACAATCGATTCGATACCGCCTGCATTCGTATAATCCTGGGTGACTGTAGCAGACAGCTTCTGTTCCAGCACACGTTCGATCTGGGTTACGACCTCTGGAGAGGTGCTGTCCATAATCGCTATTCTTCTGGCTACCTCGGCCTGCTTCTCCTGAGGCAGAGAAGACAGGATAGAGGCCGCTTGTTCAAATTGCAGATAAGAGAGTACAAGTGCAATGGTCTGCACATTCTCGTTCTGGATGAAGTTGAGAATCTGATTCGGATCTGCCTTGCGGGCAAAATCGAAGGGTCTTACCTGCAGTGTTGCTGTCAGGCGGTTGATCACTTCGAGCGCCTTTGCCGAGCCGAGCGCCTTTTCAAGGATCTCCTTGGCGTAGTTGATACCACCCTGAGAGATATATTCCTGTGCAAGACAGATCTGATGGAATTCGGACATGATCGACTCTTTTTCCCCGCTGTCCACTTTGCGTACATTCGCAATTTCCAGCGTCAGCTGTTCGATTTCCTCATCCCGCAGATGCTTGAATATTTGTGCCGATACTTCAGGCCCTAGTGTGATAAGCAGGATCGCCGCCTTTTGACGGCCGCTGAGTCCCTGCTGGCTAGCTTTTGCCATCTCTTCACCTCTGTTCTTCAGCAAGCCAAGTGCGGAGCAGATTTACGAATTCATCCGGCTTCTTCTTCGCCAGACTTTCCAGCTGCTTGCGGACCTGACTTTCATTCGTCACGCTATCCATATTAATTGAAGGGAACTCGGTAGGAACCTGCAGCGGAATATCTTCTTCCACCTCTTCCTCCTGCTTGTTCTTGCGGCTGCGGTAGATCAGATAACCTCCGCCTGCACCGACCAGCAGAGCAGCCGCACCGATGGCCCAGATCATCCAAGTTGCCAGTCCTCCGGATGTATTCTCGGCAGTGGCACCTCCAAATTGTTGCGAGAATACCGAAACTTTTTTGGTCAGGTCCGCGTCTGTATAAGTAATACCTGAATCTGCCAGCGAGGCGCGGACAATGTTGACCAGAATGTTTTGTATCGCTCCTGAAGTAGCCTCGTCCAAAGTTGTTTGTCCTGCAGGTGGTTCAACCGCGACATTTATGGTTAAATCTTTTACAGTATATGGACTTGCGATAATATCTTTGGTGATTCTCGTAACTTCAAAGTTCCTTGTCTCCGATGATTCCTCAGAAGAAGAAGCACCTGTGTCAGCCCCAGCAGGATAACCTGCAACATCTTCAGACCCTGTACCCGCGACTCCTCCGGATGTGTTCCCTTGGCCCGAGAACGTTTTGCTGATAATCTGCGAGCTGATCTCAATCCCCTTCATATTCTCAGCATCCACCGGTACTACAACATCTTCCTTTCTGTTCTCCTTATCGAAATTAAGCTTGGAGAACACCAGGACATCGACCTTGTCGGGACCTGTCAGGGTACTCAGGAATTGTTTGACATCTTTCTTGACATCATCTTCGAATTTCTTCTTGAGTGCGAAGTTCTCTTCAACCTGGCTGGAGATCCCCGCCTGGCCGCCCTTGGCCGTCGGTTTCAGCTCCACCTCGTTGTTAGTGATCGTAATGTTGTCGATGGGAAGATTCGGGACAGCGGTCTTCACGAGATTGAAGTAACCGTCAATATTCTCCTGGGAGGGTCTGAATCCCGGATCAAAGCTCATCACCACGGAAGCCTGCGCTTTCTCCTGATCCTCCTGTGAGGCGAATACCGTCTCCTTTGGCAGAGTAATGAGAACCTTGGCGTCTTTAATCCCCTGCATCCTTCTCATCAGCTGTTCAACTTCACCATTAAGCGCATTGTTGTATTTAACATTGAATTCACTGTCTGTAGTGCCGATCATGGACGAGGATTCATTGAACACCTTGTACCCGATTGACCCTTGCTGAACGATCCCCTGAGAACCAACAGCTATCTTGATACGTGCAGCATCCGTGCTGGGAACGGAGATACTTTTGCCATCCGGGCTTAAACGGTAAGACACCCCTGATGTATCCAAATAACTCATAACTCCCGCTGAATCGGTACTGTCCAGGTCCTGAAAAGCAACCTCGTATTCTACCTTCGATAACTGCATAGTCGTAACTACGATTACTATAATGATAATAAACAGAGTGGAGAAAAACATTATCTTCTGTTTACCGCTGAATCTGTTCCAATACTGGGTTATCTTCTCCCGGTACTGGGCCAATCTTTCATTCACAGTGTCACCCCATCCGAAACGTAGCTAGGATCATTTAGATTTGAGTTCTCATAATTTCCTGATAGGCTTCAATTACTTTGTTCCGGACTTGTGTAGTCAACTGCAAACTCAGCAATGCCTGTTGGGACGAAATCATAGCCTCATCAATGTTGACCTCTCCCAGTACAAATTTGTTACTCATGTCTTTCGCCTGTTCTTCCTGATCTGCTACCTGGTTAAGCGCATTCTCCAGGTATGAACCGAAGCTCTGTCCCGGCTCTTGCACGGCTGAGGATTCTGCAGCTACGGACTTCATAGCGAGCGGCTGAACCGCCTGGTTCCCGATCAATAAATTCTGTATCAATTCTTCTCCTCCTAGACAGTCAATTCATTTTACCGGCCGATTTCAAGCGCCTTGGTCACCATGGATTTGGATGCGTTCAGCATCGTAACATTCGCTTCGTAAGAACGCGAGGCAGACAGCATGTCCACCATTTCCTTGGTCACATCCACATTCGGCATATATACATAACCGTCAGCGTCCGCATCAGGATGGCTCGGATTATATACGGGCTTGAGCGGAGAAGAATCCTCGATAATCGATTTCACCTTGACGCCATCATTGCCGCCGCTCATCTTGGAGCCGAGTATATTCGCGAAGCTGTCAGCCTGGGTAGTTTCCAGAACTGTGAGCTTACGGCGGTAAGGTACGGCTTTACCGTCCACCACGGAGGCTCTTGTGGTCTCGGCGTTGGCGATATTGGAGGAGATCACATCCATCCGCAGACGCTGGGCGGTTAAAGCCGAGGCGCTAATACCAAAGCTGCTGCCAAAGTTCATTATTTATTACCCTCCCTGTACAACTGTACGCATCATTGTGATCTGACTGTTCAGCTGTTCTACATAAGAGTTGTATCTCAGCTGGTTCTCGGCGCTCAGCGCCTGTTCACGATCCATATCCACATTATTGCCGTTGTTATTCATAGATGTAGTCTCATCGGTACTGACCACAGCAGCCGGCATGCCGGTTACTGTCCCGAAGCGGAAATGGCGGGAGTCTGAAACCTTCGCACCCAGAGTAGCTTTAAGTCCGCCCTCCTGATCTCTCAGGAAGCTCTCAAAGCTAACATCTGAACGTTTAAAATTTGGTGTATCATTATTTGCTACATTATTAGCCAGAACACTTTGTCGTTTGGTGGCGGCATCAAGGCCTCCTTGTAATCTTTGAAAACTGACACTGTTCAGCAAACCCATAGTAATCCCCCTTCCAAACCTATCATAATGAAAAGAATTCCACAACTTTGTTCAAATCCCTGCTTATTTTCGACAAATAAAGTCATTTTTTTCACAACATATTCGTCATTAAGTCGAACCATGTCGATGAATGATTCTTATATCAATCTCACATACATTGATTCTCTTAGAATTTGTATATTATTACAATAAGAAATAAGCCCTATCTTTTCAGAAAAGAGAGGGCTTAAAGCATGTTTTTACAATTATTTTCCTTTTATATTACATTTACTGCTTTATTATAGAATTTTTTAACTTTTTATGCATGAAATTAGAATCAAATTTACATAACCATAATTCGAATTACCTATATTGATGATTTTATGGCTCTGTCATCTTAAAGGATATATTGGCTTAAGTCGCGGTCCTGCGCGATTCCTGCCAGTTTTTCGCGAACATACTCCGGAGTGATGACCACCCTGTCGAGCGTCAGCTCAGGCGCCTCAAATGATAGATCCTCCAGCAGCTTTTCCAGGATTGTATGAAGACGCCGTGCCCCTATGTTCTCCATATTCTGATTCACGGAGGCCGCGATCTTGGCAATTTCCTGAATAGCTTCCTTCTGGAACTGGATTTCAATGTTCTCCGTCTGCAGCAAATGTACATATTGTTTCGTAAGTGCGTTCTCAGGCTCCGTAAGAATAGATACAAAGTCCTCAAGTGTAAGACTGCTCAGCTCCACACGGATCGGGAAACGTCCCTGAAGCTCAGGGATCAGATCTGAAGGCTTGGCAATATGAAAAGCGCCTGCAGCGATGAACAGCACGTAGTCTGTCTTCACAGGCCCGTATTTGGTCATGACTGTTGATCCCTCGACGATTGGCAGAATATCACGCTGCACGCCTTCACGGGATACATCGGGACCTGAGCCCTTGCCTTGGCTGGCTACCTTATCGATCTCATCGATGAAAATAATCCCGGATTGCTCTGCGCGGGCTACTGACTCCTGAATCATGTCGTCTGTGTCAATCAGCTTGGCCGCTTCATCCTGGATCAGCACCTTGCGGGCCTCACGGATCGGCAACTTACGCTTCTTCGTACGCTTAGGCAGCAGGTTGCCGAACATCTCCTGCATATTCATGCCCATCTGGTCGTTCCCCTGGCCCGCGAACATATCCATCATCGAAGGCGTCGTGTCCTCGACATCAATCTCAATGACATCATCTTCCAACTGGCCGGCAAGCAGCTTGAACTTGATCCCTCTGCGGCGTTCGCTCAGGCTTCCGTCCTCCGGCTCTTCCTTAGTATCTTCCGTCCCGCCGTTGTTTCCGCCAAAAATCATCTCAAACGGATTGCGCTGCGATTTACCCTTCGAGGTGGACGGGACCAGGATCGCCACAATCCGGTCATTCGCCAGCTCTTCTGCGCGGTCCTTCACCTTTTCGGTGCGCTCCAGCTTCACCATACGGATAGAGGTCTCAACCAGATCGCGGACCATCGACTCCACATCGCGCCCCACGTAGCCGACTTCCGTAAATTTGGTGGCCTCAACTTTGATGAACGGGGCGTTAACAAGCTTGGCCAGACGCCGGGCAATCTCTGTTTTACCTACACCGGTAGGTCCAATCATTAGTATATTCTTAGGCACAACCTCATCCCGCAGCTCCTCGGACAACAGACTCCGCCGATACCGGTTGCGGAGGGCAACAGCCACTGATTTCTTGGCCTGCTTTTGACCTACGATATATTTGTCAAGCTCTGTTACGATCTGGCGTGGCGTAAGCGATTGATTCACCATTGTGACTTCCTCCCTTTATATATGGCACCTTGCCTATAACTGTTCGACAATGATATTGGAATTGGTATATACACAGATCTCGGATGCAATCTGCAGCGCTTCTCTGGCAATGTCACCGGCACCCATTTGAGGAGCATGACGCTTAAGTGCCCGCCCGGAAGCCAGCGCAAAGTTACCGCCGGAGCCGATCGCCAGCACATCATCATCCGGCTCGATAATTTCACCGTTGCCGGAGATCAGCAGCATGCCTTCCTTATCCATTACGATCATGAGCGCTTCCAGCTTGCGCAGAATGCGGTCCTGGCGCCAATCCTTGGCCAGCTCCACCGCCGCCCGCTGAAGATTGCCGTGATGCTCCTCGAGCTTCCCCTCGAACTTCTCGAACAGGGTAATCGCATCAGCAACGGAGCCTGCGAACCCGGCAATAACCTGGCCTCTGTACAAGCGGCGGACCTTCTTGGCCGTCGTCTTCATAATGACACTCTCTCCGAACGTAACCTGGCCATCACCGGCAATCGCCGCATGGCCGTTATGTCTTACCGCACAAATCGTAGTTGCATGAAAGCTGGGTAACATGATGGACACCCTCCTCAGATTAGGTGATACAGGTCTGAACCTATTGTGCCGGACTATCCGCTTCTGCCGGATCAGTATCCACCGGCTCCGGCTCTGTATACGTCAATTCATGGGCTGCAGCATAAGCAGCAAGGCTGTCAAGCGCCCGGTAAGCCAGACGTTCGTTCTTCTCTTTTTTGCTGCGGAACCGGGCGTCCAGCTTCGGCAGCAGGCCGAAGTTGGCATTCATCGGCTGGAAATGTTCAGGATCGGCCGAAGTGATATAGGCGGGCATGCTGCCCAGCACCGTATCCTCAGGGAAGATCAGGCTCTCTTCGCCAAGCGCAGCTCTCGCTGCATTCATACCGGCGATCATACCGGAAGCCGCAGATTCTACATAACCTTCAACCCCGGTCATCTGGCCGGCAAAAAACAGTCTTTCCCGTCCCTTCATCTGGTAAGTCGGCTGAAGCAGCTTGGGAGAATTAATAAAGGTATTGCGGTGCATAACCCCATAACGCACATATTCAGCTTGCTCCAGGCCCGGAATAAGCGAGAATACCCGTTTTTGCTCGCCCCACTTCAGATGAGTCTGGAAACCAACCAGATTATACAGCGTACCGGCAGCATTGTCCTGGCGCAGTTGCACAACCGCGTAAGGCAGCTTGCCTGTGTGAGGATTGAGCAGTCCTACAGGCTTCATAGGGCCGAACAGTGCCGTCTGCTTTCCGCGTCTCATCATAATTTCAATCGGCATACAGCCTTCAAAGTAAATCTCTTTCTCAAAATCTTTGAGTGCAGCCGTCTCGGCCGAGATCAGCGCATCATAAAAAACATCGAATTCCTCTTCTGTCATTGGACAGTTGAGATAGGCGGCTTCGCCTTTATCATAGCGGGATGCCAGATAGACCTTGCTCATATCGATGCTGTCTTTCTCTACAATCGGCGCTGCTGCATCATAGAAATAGAAGTATTCCTCACCCAGCAGTGCCTTAATCTCCGAAGACAAGGAGGGTGAAGTCAGCGGCCCGGTGGCAATAACAACAATCCCTTCCTCCGGTATATGCGTAAGTTCTTCGTTTATGACTTCCACCAGAGGGTGGTTATGCAGCGTGGACGTGATTTCGCCGGAGAAGCCGTCCCGGTCAACAGCAAGAGCGCCTCCTGCCGGAACAGCATGCCTATCGGCTGCACCCAGCACCAGGGAGCCCAGACGCCGCATTTCTTCCTTAAGTACACCCACCGCGTTCCCAAGGCCATTGGCCCGCAGTGAGTTGCTGCAGACCAGCTCGGCGAACTGATCCGTATGATGCGCCGGTGTCTTCACCACTGGGCGCATCTCATATAGTCTGACTGGAACTCCGCGCGAAGCGATCTGCCAGGCGGCTTCACTCCCGGCCAGACCTGCGCCGATAACGGTTACTTGTGCTTTTTCTGTCAATTTCCGTTCCTCCTGTAACCCTATTATTCTGCTAACTCATCGCTGTCGATTACAGCCTCTGTATGATCGCATGAAGTACACTGCAGCTTGGTTCCCTGCTTGTTACGCTTCTCGATCATCCAGGAGCCGCAAGCCGGACAAGGCTTCACTGACGGCTTATCCCAGGAGACAAAGTCGCAGCCCGGATATTGATCGCAGCCGTAGAAGACGCGCCCCTTCTTGCTGCGCCGCTCCACTACCTTGCCTTCATGGCATTTCGGACAGCTTACACCGATATCCTTAATGATCGGCTTAGTATTGCGGCATTCCGGAAATCCGGAGCAGGCCAGGAATTTGCCGAACCGGCCCAGCTTATAGACCATTGGCTTGCCGCATTTCTCACACAGTTCATCGGAGACCTCATCTTCAATCTCAATTTCCTTCATTTCTTCTTCCGCATATAGGAGTCTTTTCTCAAAGGATTCATAGAACTGGGCGAGTACCTTCACCCAATTCTCCGCACCTTCCTCCACATGGTCAAGATCCCCTTCCATATGGGCGGTGAATTCCACATTGAGAATTTCTGGGAAGAACTCTTCCATTTGCTCTATGATTAGCTCTCCAAGCTCAGTCGGCATGAACTTCTTCTCTTCAATCGCCACGTACCCGCGCTTCTGGATCGTCTCCAGGGTCGGCGCATAGGTACTTGGACGGCCTATGCCCAGTTCCTCAAGCGTCTTGACGAGACGGGCTTCTGTATATCTTGGCGGCGGCTGGGTGAAATGCTGCTTCGGCTCGATCCCGCGCTTCACCAGCTCATCGCCTGCCTTCAGCTGCGGCAGAAATTTCTCTTCGTCTGTCGTGCCGTCATCATTGCCTTCCACATACACCTTCATGAATCCCGGGAACGAGACCTTGGACCCTACCGCTCTAAATATCGCTGTACCGGCTGTTATGTCTACCGACAATGTATCCAGCACCGCAGAAGACATCTGACTGGACACAAAACGCTCCCATACCAGCTTATACAGCCGGAATTGATCACGGCTCATGAATTCCTTGACCATATCCGGCTCGCGCAGTGCAGAAGTCGGACGGATCGCCTCATGCGCATCTTGGGCGCCCGCAGCCTTCTTGGAATATTGGCGCGGCGTCTCGGGAATGAACTTCTCACCGTATTTGGCTTGGATCAGCTCCTTGGCTTCATCCTGGGCTGTAGTGGATAGACGCGTGGAATCCGTACGCATATAAGTGATTAATCCGACAGTGCCTTCCTTGCCCAGCTCAACTCCCTCATAGAGTTGCTGTGCGACAGACATCGTCTTGGACGCGCGGAAGCCCAGCTTACGGGCAGCCTCCTGCTGCAGTGAGCTTGTTGTGAACGGAGCGGATGGATGACGCTGTCTCTCTTTCTCCTTTACTTCTTTGACCTGGAAGGCCGCGTTCTTAATCGCTTCCAGCACTTCCTGCACATCGCTCTCCTGGCCCAGTTCCTTCTTCTCGCCGTTCAGCCGGTGGAACTTGGCTTCGAATTCAGAATCCCGAATCGCTAGCTTAGCAGTAATGCTCCAGTATTCTGTAGGAATGAATTCGGAAATTTCATTCTCCCGGTCCATCACAATCTTGACCGCTACCGATTGTACCCGTCCGGCGGAGAGGCCTTTTTTGACTTTCTTCCATAATAGAGGGCTAATCTTGTAACCGACAAGCCGGTCCAGAATCCGCCGCGCCTGCTGGGCGTTCACCAGATCCATATTTATCTTGCGCGGTGTCTTGAAGGCATCCTTCACCGCCTGCTTGGTAATTTCATTGAAGACCACCCGGCATTCCTGAGTGTTGTCCAAATTCAGTGCATTTGCCAAATGCCAGGCAATGGCTTCCCCTTCGCGGTCCGGGTCGGCTGCGAGATAAACTTTTTTGACTTTTTTGCTGGCATCCTTAAGTTCCTTCAAGATAGAACCCTTGCCCCGGATCGTTATATATTTGGGATTGAACTGATTCTCCACATCCACACCGATCTGGCTTTTTGGCAAATCTATGATATGCCCCATTGATGCCTTAACAATATATTTGCTGCCCAGATATTTACCAATCGTTTTTGCTTTTGATGGTGATTCTACAATAACCAACGCATCTGCCATAGGTTTTCCTCCCAAAAGTTCGTAAGCAGATCACCTCCTGAACCAGTCCTCGGACCCGGCTGAACCAGGATGTCTATGCTTACCACAGTTACTTCTATATTAAATTACCTTATAAATTGCACCCGGTAATTGTGTTACCGCTTTTTTTATGATTAAAGATAACAGAACTGAATGCAAATGTCCAAAATCCCACCTCGTTGACGCCAGCAGTTCATCGAGTGTAAAGGGGCCTTGATGCAGTATATGGTAAAGGTGCAGCTCCTCACTTGTCAATTTCTTTTCCATCAGATCGGCTGGGCTCTCTTGCTCTAATGCTCCTGCTAAAGCTGATTCAGCCCCCTTGGAAGGAAGGTAGGAGACGTATTCTTCCACAATATCTGAGGCGCAGGTTACCAGCTTCGCACCTTGCTTAATCAACTCCAGTGCCCCTCTGCTCTTGGGAGAGGTCAGCGGCCCCGGTACGGCAAACACATCCCTACCTGCTTCAAGCGCAGCATCAGCGGTGATCAGGGACCCGCTGCGGCTATCTGCTTCCACTACCAGTGTTCCCAGTGACAGACCTGCGATAATCCGGTTGCGCTGCGGGAATAATCCGGGATGACTCGGAGTTCCGATAGGATATTCGCTAAGAACCAGCCCTTCCCGCGAAATCTGCCGCTCCAGCTCACGGTTATCCGGAGGATAGACCTTATTGAGGCCGGTTGCCACCACGGCAATAGTCCCTCCTGCTCCGCCTAGCGCCGCTTCATGACAGACACTGTCAATCCCCCTCGCCAGGCCGCTTACAACCGTGAGACCGGCTGCACTTAGCTGTCCCGCCAGCATCTCCCCCACTTTGCGCCCATAAGCGGTAGGCACCCGGGTCCCAACCATAGCAACAGAGGGACGGGAAGCCAGCTCCAGACGGCCACGATAGTACAATACCCAAGGCGGCTGAGGGGTTTCCCGCAGCTGCATAGGATAGTGATCGTCCAGAATGGTGACCATCGCTACACCGCTTTCTTCCATTAAAGAGCGGCGCTTCAGCACCCATGCTTCATTAAAGTCTACAGCCAGGCGCGCGGATATCACACCGTTGATTCCAACCCGCTCCCATTCCTCAGCAGAACAGGAGAAGACAGCATTCGTCAAAAGACCCGCCCGGCGGATCTTGTCGATACTTTTCCACCCAATCCCCTCCATCTCATGCAGACCGAACAATAGCTCCCGAATTTCCATATGTATTCTCTCCCCGTGCGGAAGGGCCAGCCTTCCTTATTGTCTTAAACCCAACCTGACTTAAACCAAAAAAAGCAACCTTTCATCCGCATAATCCGGGACAAAAGGTTGCTTACCTTCAACATTCATTATACCTGCTTCAGCAGGAAAAGCTGTGACCAAACAACCCCACAAAGTGGAGATTTAGCTTCGATGATAACTCAGGTACTTTGCGGGGACCCCAAAACATTTCGAACTAGCGTAGAAGCGCTCTAGTGGGTTGTGAAGGCATTCAGGATGCCGCGTTCCTCAAGCACACTGACGAGGGTAGAGCCCATTTCAGCAGGTGTTGGCGCTACCTTAATGCCGCAGGACTCCAGCACAGCGATCTTCTCGCTCGCCGTCCCTTTACCGCCAGAAATGATTGCCCCGGCGTGACCCATCCGTTTGCCCGGAGGTGCCGTGACCCCGCCGATGAAGCCCACTACAGGCTTGGTCATGTTCTCTTTGATCCACAGCGCTGCTTCTTCCTCAGCTGTGCCGCCGATCTCACCGATCATAATAACAGCTTTAGTGCCCGGATCTTCATTGAACAGCTTAAGGATGTCGATGAACTCCGAGCCCTTCACCGGGTCCCCCCCGATGCCCACCGCTGAGGATTGGCCGATTCCGCGCTCCGTCAGCTGATGTACGGCCTCATAGGTCAAGGTTCCGCTTCGGGAGACTACACCGACATACCCCGGCTTATGAATATAACCAGGCATAATGCCGATTTTGCATTCTCCAGGCGTGATGACACCCGGACAGTTGGGACCGATCAGCACTGTGGAGCGGCCCTCCATGTATCTGGACACTTTGACCATATCGAGCACCGGAATGCCTTCTGTGATACAAATGACCAGGTCCATCTCTGCATCCACCGCTTCCATAATCGAATCTGCGGCAAAAGCAGGCGGTACGTAAATGACACTTGCAGTTGCACCAGTGGCAGCCTTAGCTGCAACAACCGTGTCGAAGACAGGCAGACTCTTCTCGGTGCCGTTGTCCAGGGTAATCTGAACCGTAGTGCCCCCCTTGCCCGGTGTTACACCGCCAACCATCTGAGTACCGTAGTCCAGCGCGCCTTTTGTATGAAATAAACCCGTAGCGCCGGTAATTCCCTGGGTGATGACTTTCGTATTTTTATCTACAAGAATGCTCATGCGATAGGTCACATCCTCACTTATATTGTCGAATACGAGACTGGCTCCCCACAAAGGCAGCTATGCTTACACAAGAGCAACGATTTTGCGGGCACCGTCCGCCATGGAATCAGCAGCAACGATATTCAGTCCGGAGCCGGCGAGTATCTCCTTGCCCAGTGCCACATTCGTGCCCTCAAGACGTACGACCAGCGGCTTGGTTAAGCCAAGCTGTCTTGCCGCTTCGACTACACCGGTAGCGATGACATCACAACGCATAATTCCGCCGAAAATATTAACAAAGATACCGTTCACCTTGTCATCGGACAGGATGATTTTGAAAGCTTCCGTTACCTTCTCAGTTGTCGCACCGCCCCCTACATCGAGGAAGTTGGCCGGTTCGCCGCCATAATATTTAATGATATCCATAGTTGCCATCGCCAGGCCCGCACCGTTCACCATACAGCCGATGTTGCCGTCCAGTGCGATGTAGCTGAGGTCGAATTTGGACGCTTCGATTTCTTTGGCATCCTCTTCGTCCAGATCACGCAGCTCCAGGATATCCTTGTGGCGGAACAGACTGTTGGAATCGAAGTTAAGCTTAGCATCAAGCGCCATCACATTACCGTCAGCAGTAACAACCAGCGGGTTGATCTCCGCAATTGAGCAATCTTTATCCACAAAAGCCAGATATAGCGCTTGCATGAACTTGACTGCTTTGTTCACCAATTCGGGAGGAATAGAGATACTGTAAGCCAGTTTGCGCGCCTGGAAGGTCTGAAGCCCCACCGCCGGATCCACGATTTCCTTAAAAATCTTCTCGGGATGTGTAGCCGCCACCTCTTCAATCTCCGTACCGCCCTCTTCGGATGCCATCATGACGACACGTCCGGAAGCGCGGTCCACAACCAGACCAATATAATATTCTTTGACAATCTGACAGCCCTCTTCAATCAGCAGCCGCTTCACTACCTTGCCTTCGGGTCCCGTCTGATGGGTGACCAGTGTCTTGCCAAGGATCTCGGACGCATACGCGCGAACCTCATCACTGTTCTTCGCCAACTTGACGCCGCCGGCCTTGCCGCGTCCGCCAGCATGAATCTGCGCTTTGACTACAACCACAGGTGTACCCAGCGCTGCGGCAGCTTCCACTGCTTCGTCCACTGTATAAGCAACTTTTCCGTTCGGTACGGCTACGCCATACTTCTTAAGTACTTCTTTTCCCTGATACTCGTGGATATTCATTCCGGAAGCCTCCTAAAGTGTTGCGGTGACCTGTGCAGGCAGCCTGCGGTCATTCCGCATTCCGTTTTGATTGTCCAAAGCCGGGTCCAGACCGGTTGTTAACCGGCAATATCCCGGTACAAGCAGAGCGCCGGCGCCTGAAGCATACGCTGCAAACGGTACAGTTCTCTGCCAGTAGCATATAGTTCCTATCACAAGGTGATATCTATAATTACCTATATGCCAGAATGTGAAACCCAGAATATTGTAACATGTTTTAAAAACGCTTTCCTTAAAAACTTTCACTATTTATACATACATTTTCGCTCGGTTTCATGCCGGAATGCGAACGATTGCATTGACATCCATGCAGAAACGGCTTTACCGCCCTTATTCAGGACGGTGAAACCTATACTCTTATATGGGAGCGAGACTACGATTTCGAATTGCTAACGTTAGCTTCATGCACCCGGTTCAGGAGATTTTTGAACTGTCCCAGCAAGTCTATGAACTCTACCGGGGAGAGCATCGTGCCTTCTGCCATTTTGCCGGGAATGCCCATAGCATCCTGCCGCAGCGCCAAGCCTTGGGCTGTTAATGAAATCAGCACCTTCCGCTCATCCTGCAAAGAACGTTCACGCAAAATTAGTCCTGCAGCCTGCAGACGCTTGAGCAGCGGAGTCAGCGTCCCTGAATCGAGGAACAGAGCTTCACCCAGCTCCTTGACTGTACATTGTTGTCTCTCCCACAGGACCAGCATAACCAGATACTGCGAATACGTTAATCCGATCTTATCCAGATGAGGCTGGTATAGCTTCGTAAATTCACGCGAACACGCATAAATCGTAAAGCAGAGCTGGTTCTCCAGCATAAGCTCAGGGGTTGTAGTAGATTCTTTTTGCATTTCTTCTTCACCTGCCTTTGTGACATTAGTTTATCACAATTCATCCATAATATCATGTTAATAGCGGGAAATAGATTGACTTTTATTTTAATTGTGTTAAATTTAGTTGTGTACAATACTTTATGAAAACGAACGGGAGCGATTAAATATGATGACCATCCAACAGAAAATGTACGAAACAACAGTAAAAGCCGTAGGCGGCAGACAAGGTTCTATCGAATCCGACAGCCCTAAGCTTAATCTTGCGATTAGCACACCACGCGAAATGGGCGGCGCCGGCGGTGAAGGTACCAATCCTGAGCAGCTGTTCGCAGCCGGATACTCCGCTTGCTTCGACAGCGCGCTGAATATGGTTGCACGTATGGGCAAGGTAAAGATCGAAGGCTCAGAAGTTACGGCTACTGTCAGCTTCGGTAAAGTGGAAGACGGCGGCTTCGGCATTGCCGTGAAGATGGATGTTCTCGTCAAGGGTGTTGACCGTGAGACCGCCAAGCAACTCGTAGAAGCAGCTCACGGAGCTTGTCCTTACTCCCGCGCGACCCGCGGCAATATCGAAGTTGAACTGAACGTGCTATAAGAATAGCTTCCCAAGTGGAAACGGCATTGCCGTCCTTTTAAAGGACGGTACCGTTTCAGAATGCCAACCCCCTGCCCGGCGGCCCCGGACGGGGGTTTTGGCGTGTCAGGCTTCCTCCTCCACCATGACCTGCCTGTCCAGATTGCGGTATTGGACTGCTTCGGCCAGATGCGCAGCGCTAATCTCCTCCGTTCCTTCCAAATCGGCAATCGTGCGGGCCAGCTTAATAATCCGGTCATGCGCCCGCATGCTAAGCCCGAGACTCTCCAGAATACTGCTGAGCAGCATCTCCTCTTCCGGCCGCAGCGCAGCATAACGGCGAAGCGCCGCCCCAGACAGCTCGCTGTTCCAGGAGATCGGTAGAGTGTTATACCGCTTCGCCTGAATGGCTTGAGCCCGCAGAACCTCAGAACGCATCTGTGCCGTTGAGACCGGAGGTACACTCCTGTCGCCTTCTCTTGGACGCGGCACATCAACCTGCATATCCATCCGGTCCAGCAGCGGACCCGAGATTTTGCCCCGGTACTTAGCGATTTTGGCCGGACTGCAGCTGCACCTCTGTTCCGCATTGCCATTACCAAGAAATCCGCACATGCAGGGATTCATGGAGCAAGCGAGCAGGAACTGGGCCGGGAAGGTGAAGGATGCCCGTGCCCTGCTGATTGTGACAATCCCATCCTCCAGCGGCTGACGGAGCACTTCAAGCACAGTCCGGGAGAACTCGGGCAGCTCGTCCAGGAAGAGAATACCGCGGTGCGCAAGGCTAACTTCCCCCGGCTTCGGAATTCCTCCCCCGCCGATCAATCCGGCTGCTGAGATGGTATGATGCGGTGAACGAAACGGACGTTCCCGCAGCAAGCCGCCTCCGCCGTCTCTAAGCTTCCCGGCAGCACTGAATATCTTCATCACCTCAAGCGATTCTTGATCGGTAAGATCGGGAAGAATTCCGGGTAACCGCTTAATCAACATGGTCTTCCCCGTACCTGGAGGGCCGATCAGAATAATATTGTGCATCCCGGCAGCCGCAATCGTAAGCGCCCGCTTCACATGATTCTGGCCAATAACATCGCTGTAATCTTCATTCATTAGCTGCTTCACCCCAAGCTGGGAAGGAATCTTCTCCGCTGGCTCAGAACGATATCTCAAATGGTCAAGGGACAAAGCCAGAACGGGCGGACGTTTCCTGGAAGACGCTTCAGCACTCACAGATACTGATACTGGAAACGGTAAATCAGCCTGCAGCAGCTCAGACCCGGCCACTTCAGATCGTTCAACCGAATTCGGCGGAATAATCTGACCGGGCTGAGGCAGCTCCCGCAGATGCCCGGCAGTGTACACCTTCATTCCCGCGATCAACGCAGCTTCCGCCGCATTGCCGGGTGGCACCAGGACAGCATGAATTCCGGCCTGCCGCGCAGCCTGGGCCATAGATAATACCCCATTTACCGGCCGCAGACTTCCGTCCAGCGCAAGCTCACCAATCAGCAGCATCTGCCCGGCTTCCGGCATGACAAGCTGGCCGCTGGTCGTCAGTATCCCCAGGGCAATCGCCAGATCAAACGCCGAGCCCTCCTTGCGCAGATCCGCCGGGGCCAGATTAATCGTCACCCGCTGCTGGGGATAGCTGTACCCGCAATTTTTGACAGCGGCCCGCACCCGTTCGACCGCTTCTCTGACTGCCGAATCTGGCAGGCCGATAATAATGGTCTGCGGCAAGCCGTTAGCCAGATCCACCTCTACTCCAATCATTACACCTTCAATGCCATACAGGCATGCGCTATGCATTTTTCCGTACACAAATAAGCACCTCTTCTCCAGAAATACGCCCGCAGCGGGCGTTCGTTTCCAGGAAAAAAGGTGCTTCCTCTTTTTCCGTAAGCTTAATTACACTCAGTATAGCCGTAACCCTACACAAGATGCAAGGTTATTGCGCATATAATGCTGCACAAAAATCAGCTTTTAATAGTCTTGCATAATTGCGCAATCATGACCAAAGAATCATTTTATTCAGCCTTCTTCACTGGCTACCACCGAATTCCTGATCTGCTCAAAGGACAGCGGGGTGTAATTCCAGTGTTCCACACAGATATTAAAATGATGATTGCCTTCATACTTCTGTCCATGAATATGTCCGTGCACATTCACGTAAGGCATATGCTTGTTCATATACATCGGCTCATGCGAGAGCAGAAAAAACTCCTTGTATATCATCGGATACTCACTGACCTCATCAAACCCGGCTTCCAGCCACCAGTTCCGTCCGCGTCCACGGTCATGATTGCCAAGAATCAATATCTTGTACCCGTTCAGGGCAGCCACAATGCTCCGGGTATCCTCTTGATTCCTGAAGGAAAAGTCCCCAAGATGAAAAACTGTGTCCTCCTTGCCTACGACAGCATTCCAGTTCGCAATCATCATCTTGTCCATCTCTTCCGCACCGGCAAAAGGCCGCGATTCAAAATCAATGATCAGGTTATGGCCAAAATGATGATCTGAGGTAAAAAATACTTTGGACAAGACCGCTCCCCGCTTTCGCTAAGTGCCTGATTCCTTATTCATTCCACTTCCGTTTGGCTCCGCGCCGATTCACATCCATTTGTATTAATTCTGCCACGGGCGGCGCTTCCTCATGCTCGATCAGCCATTTGCGCATTTCCTTAATAGCCTCCACTTGTCCGTTGCCCTTGTCGCGCCAGGTCAGCAGCTCGATCACATTGATGACCAGTGACAAGAGGCTGCTGTTGCTGTCTTGAGTTTTCTCAGCACGCATCTTGTGGAATAACGCTTCATTCTCCCAGTCAATCAATATCTCTTCCGCTATTGCAGGCCGCATAACGGTAAATGTCTTATTGCAATTACTGCAGCATACAACGGATAAGGGCTCTGCGCCAAGTTCCGTTACTATATTATGCTCACAATTTTGGCAAGTAAAGCTTACCTGTATATTCATTGGTTGATTCCTCATTCCGGCAGCCCTCCTCATGGTGGCATTAAAAGTTACACTAATGTTTACCCACTTCTTTTGAGAAATGACCCATGAAGTCCGGCATCTGTCAAGGATAATTGTATAATTCTACCCGTTTTTTTGAAAAACAGAGAACCGCTAAAAGGCGTCCCGGAGATGCCGCAGGGAGCCGATGCTTAAATCCGGCTGAAGCTGTACAGCAATCACATCGAAGGCAATTGCATTCGGCTGCAGTCCCTGCATGTGCAGGTAGACCCGGGCCGTCTCTCTCACCTGACGGATTTTGCGCGCATCGACCGATTCCTCCGCAGTGCCTTGTACAGCTGATCCGCTCCGGCTGCGCACCTCAATGAAGACCAGAGCGCCTTCATACTCTGCGATAATATCCAGCTCTCCGCTACGGCAGCGCCAGTTATAATCCCGGATGTGGTAGCCCCGTGAAGTCAGATACATTCGGGCCGCCTGCTCGGCAGCAGCGCCTTTCTCCTGGCGGGTGTAGGTTCTGCCGTCCCCGTTATGGCTCACTTCTGTCTCCGTTCCCCGGCTGTCCGGTCACTCTGGTATACATAGCTGAGAATCTCAGCCACCAGCTGATAGAGCTGAGGCGGAATCTGCTGGTCGAGATCCAGCTTCGATAGCACCTCTACCAGCGCAGCATCCTCCTGGACCGCTACTCCGTTTTCCTTTGCCTTTTGCAGGATGATGTCCGCAACCGAGCCTTGCCCCTTAGCGACAACCACCGGCGCTTCGCTCTGCCCTGGAATATATTTGAGCGCCACTGCCTTCTTGAGATTCTGCGGAACCTTCTGCTCAGACTCACTCATATGCGGTAATCTACTCCTTTGTACTCCTGAGGAGCATAATCGGACGGCTTCACCGCAGCAGCGGCCACGCTCCGTTCCGGCAATGCCTCCGTGCGCAAGCTGGACAGCTGATAGCCTATGCCTTCGACCGCCGCTTTCATCTCCTCGCGGCGGCCCTCCAGCAGCTCCAGTACCCAAGGTTCATCGTTATGCAGCTTCAGGCTGACGATGCGGTCCACCACCTGCACATCGACCATCGTCTGGCCGAGCTGCTTCATGTCCAGATCGAACCACAAGCGGCAATTCGCCGCGTCGAGCTCCCCTTTGCTGCCGCGCCGCGACTGGATCTGGACGGAGGCCGTCTCCCGGCCATCCGGCCCGTGCAGCGGCAGGAACATCGTCACCTGCGCGAACGGCGCGGTGCGGTCTGTATTCAGCAGCAGCTGCTGGCCTGTCAGCTGCTGAACCAGCTGGCCCGCGGCTTCCTTCACCGCGGGCGGGGCCTCACTGCTGCCCAGTACCTGCAGCAGCACGCCCTTGAGTGTACCGGCGGCATCTTCTGCGCCGCCGGACGCTGCCTGCGCGGTGTGCGCCCCGCCGCCGCGCAGGATCTGCTGCTCGTGCTCCGCACCGAGCAGCTTCAAGATCCGCCCCACCCAGGGGTCAGTCCCCTGGGTGGCGGCGGG
>NZ_ASPS01000013.1:0-65449 GCF_000517865.1 Paenibacillus sp. FSL R7-269 | reverse complement strand
TGACGAGAATTTACATTCTCTTTTTTGGATCTCACCGAAGTGATTTCCCACTCACTCGTTGTTCAGTTTTCAAAGATCAATGTCTCATTTTAGCTCTTCACCGCATCTCAGCGGCGACCTTCATAATATATCATAGTGTTAAGTTGTTTGGCAAGCTTTTTTTGAAAAAATTATTTTTCATTATTTCTTGCCTGCGTCTTCTCTTTAAACATTCAAAAGGAGCGCGAGATATAATGTATCATGTCGGCTCCCTTTTCGTCAAGCTATTCCATTCATTTTATTTATTCCGTTTATCAGCCCGCTCCAAACCTAATGCTTGAACTGAGAAGAACGTCCACCCCACGCATACTTAGACAGCTCTTTCTGTGGAGCAAATCGTGCATACATACGGAAAACTGTTTTATATCGATTGGCAATCGCATGCCTAATGTTCTGATCTAAACGCTGGTCACTCATATCCAGTAGCATCTCATCCAGCTCTTTGCGCAAAACATAGTCCAGCTCCTTGCATTCCTTCTCATTGAATAACATTCCGAGCATATGCTTGGCCTCCTTCATGAAATTCATAGTTATCCAAAATCATCAAACGCCGTTTCATCTCACTCAAAAGCCATTTGATGCGGGAAGCTCTATTGAAGTGCTTACACTAAATTAACCGGAGTATTGAACCTATAACCATTATCATAAGAAAATCCCATTCATGGACTCTCTTTATTTAACCTGGCAGCTGATCCAAATGTTTCGGCTTTACTGTTATGCACAATTCCCCAGGATTTTATGATAAAAGCCAAAATGTAATTGTGCTCTCGATGATTGCCGCAACAAATAACAGAATCACGATCCAGACTGAAGCGGTGAAGGTCTGCCGCATAAAGGCCTGCCAGTTCACTGCCCTTTCTCCGCTCCGCTTCATCGCTCCAAAGAGTGCAGAGAGCACATTACTGCCGAACTTCAGCCCAAAGGCGCAGGCAATGATGATGGCTGGAATCTCAATAATGCCGTGCGGCAGCAGCCCTTTTACAATAAGCGTGAACAGATCCTGTCCCTGTATCGCGGACAAATGAATCAGATAGCCGATAACGGCACCGTTGATCAACAGAAAGAACGCAGGCAAGAGGCCGAATAAGGCACCCAGATAAATGATGACTACGCTTTTGATGCTATTGTTCAAAAAAATGAATACAAAAAAGCTCCACTGCGGATTGGACGACTCTCTAAGGTTCCCGCTAATCTTACTGATCCCCTTCAATTGCTCATTCAGCAGCTGCTGAAGACTACCAGTGCCGACCCAGCCCAATATCCCCCCCGCTATGAACAGGATTGTGGCCATTAGGAGCGCGGTGCGAATCGTCCTTAGATCCTTGATAAATGTATTAAAAGATAACATGCGTACCTCCTGATTTGGATTCTGCCGAATTGCAATTCGTATGGATTGATTCATATCTGAGGTCATAAGCGCCCTGTACGAGCATACATTTAGAACAAACAAGCATTTCGCATGGGAGAGGAGCGCTGACATTATGAATTCTTTTTATGTATTTAGCGGCAAAAAGATCAAACGGTTTCTGTACATTTTTGCTGCTGCGCTTCTTACCGCCGGCGTTGTCTATGTGGAGAGGGGCAATATCACCGTATTCTCTGAAGCTGCCCCTTCTGCCATTTACAGTGTGCCGACGGAAAAGAAGCTGATCGCCTTAACCTTCGATATCAGTTGGGGAGAGAAACGGCCTGAGCCGATTCTGAAGGTGCTGGAAGACAAAAAGGTGGATAAAGCGACATTCTTCCTGTCCTCACCTTGGAGCAAAACCCATCCTGAGATCGTTACAAGCATCAAAGACGCCGGGTTTGAGATTGGCAGCCACGGTCACAAGCATGTGAACTACAGTACACTAAGCAATGATGAAATCCGCACGCAGATCAGTACGGCCCATACAGTATTGACGGAGCTAACCGGTTCTCAGCCCAACCTGATCAGAATGCCTAACGGTGATTTTGACAAAAGAGTCCTGCAGGTGGCAACCGATCTCGGCTATAAAGTCATTCAATGGGACACGGACTCACTGGACTGGAAGAACATCGGTGTAGATAACATCGTTAACCGTGTAACGAGCAAAGCCCATCCTGGAGATATTGTGCTGCTGCATGCCAGCGACTCCTGCAAACAAACGCATGAAGCCCTGCCTCAGATTATTGATAAGCTGCGCAGCCAGGGGTATGAGTTCGTAACCGTCTCGGAGCTAATTAGCCAAAGTAGTGCAAACGGCAAGGAAGTCCGCGATTCCGCCTTGTTGGATAATGGCCTGGAAGACGCTGCAGGAATGTAACTCCCTTACCACTGCATGGCATCAGTGACGCGGTGAGATCAGCTGTGAAATATCTGGCGTCGGTGTATTCAGCTTCGGGTAGCTCAGGTCAAGCCCCTCCAGCGTTTTGACAACAATCTTGAGGGCCAGATAGTTGCGGTACCAGCGGTGATTCGCCGGAATCCAATACCACGGAGCCTTATCTATACTGCTCTCCTGGAAAACATCCTCATACGCCTTCTGATAATCGTCCCAGTATTCCCGTTCCTGCAGATCACTGGCATCGAATTTCCAGTGCTTCGCCGGATCTTCAAGCCGCTCCTTAATCTTCTCCAGCTGCTTCTCCTTGGAGATATGCAGAAAGAGCTTAATGACCGTCGTTCCCTCTTCCGCCAGCATCTCCTCGAACTGGCGGATGTAGCGGAACCGCCGCTTGGCATCCTCCTTGCTAAGACCGCCATGCACGCGGGGCACCAGCACATCCTCATAATGCGAACGGTTGAATGCGGCAATATAGCCTTTAGGCGGGGTCTTCATATGGACTCTCCACAGGAAATCGTGCGCTTCCTCCTCCAGAGAGGGCTTCTTGAAGCTGGTTACGATGAACCCTTGCGGATTGATGCCGGAGAAGATGTGTTTGACGGTTCCGTCCTTGCCGCTTGAATCCATTCCTTGAAGGATAACCAGCAGCGAATGCTTTTTCTGTGCAAAAAGGATATCCTGCAGTTTGACCAGCCGTTCCTTCAGCTTCTCCATTTTGGCTTCGGCTTCTTCTTTGGATTTGAAGTCTCCACGTTCATTAGGATCGAGGTCCTTCAGGCGTGTTTCACTTGTGTCTTTTATCATATAGCGCTTGATGTTCATATATTCCCTCCTCCACTCTGTTCTTTAAGATTAACCTCTTCATCTTCATTCTAACCGCTCCCTACAGGCAATGCCAAAACCCCGTCTCCCTGGTTCTATACACAGGGGCGGGGTTTTGAGCATGATTGCTATAGTCAGATTGAGGCCAGCTTAAGTACACGGTGCAGCATCAGAATCTGGAAGGCATTACAGGCGACAAGCGGTACAAGAATAAAGATGGTGGCGCTGTCCACGCCGATCCGCAGCACACCGATAATCTCCACTATAGTGATGGCTGTCATGAAGAAAAAGGTCGGGACCCAGGCTGACGCGTTCGTACTGCGTATTTTGAGCCAAGATACAATAAGAGCAGTGAACAAAATAGCTACGCCTAGCGTCAAATCCGTCCGGGCGCTCTGGTCTCCGCTGACAAAGGTGCGCAGAAACATCAGCTCAAACAGCGCCAGCACGGCCAACACCAGTTGTATGTAACGCCACGCCTTGCGCGGGAACACCCCGATGCCCGTATAGTTGAGGATCAGATATGCAAAAAATCCGAGCTGGGCGTATACGCTTACAAGCACTCCGTAGCCCAAAAGAATCAGGGAGTACAGGAGAAGATCGGCAGTGCCTTTAAACTCTATACCGCCATTCCCTATCTGCAGAGCAAGTCCAGCAATGACAGCCCCGCCTGCACCAATCAAAAGCGTGGTCCAGAACAAATAAAACCATTTTCTCAAGCTCAGCGCTTTCACCTCCCCGTGTCAGATTTATTTTACCAAGGTTACCGTCAAAAAACCATTCCGCTTCAACATAAATGTTCCCTGGCGCGGCATACTACAAGCAGTAATTCTATAAAGGAGGGCAGCGCCAATGAAATGGAGGGCTATCTGGTCTGGAGGCTTGACACTTGGCTTGATGATCACCTTGACGGCCTGCGGGGGCGAACAGAGCAGTTCTTCTTCGGGACAAGGCGGATATAAGGAAATGAAGACGATGGTTGTTGATATATTAAAAAGCGATGAAGGGAAAAAGGCTGTAGAGGAGGCCTTGTCTACTCCAAGCTCAGAGGGGGGCAGCGCCGCCAGCGGCCTAAGCATGAAGATGATGCCTATGCAGACAACTGAGGAGATCCGGATCGCTGTTAAAGATACCCTCACCGCACCGGAGTATCAGAAGGAAATCGAAAAAATCATGACTGACCCGCAGTTTGCCGGAGATTTTGCCAAAGCGATTAACAAAGAGAGTAAGGAACTTCATCTTCAATTAATCAAAGACCCCACTTATCAGAAGTCAGTTGGAGAAATTATGAAGTCGCCCGAGATGACGAAAATGTTCCTCGACCTTACCAAGACTCCAGATTACCGCAAGCAGTCCATGACGATTATGCAGGAGGCCATGCAGAACCCGCTATTCCGTATGGAAGTACTTACTCTTCTCAAATCCGTGGTCCAGGATGAATTGCAGCCCAAGGTTGAGAAAAAAGATGCAGGGAAAGGCGGCGGGGAGGACAAGCAGGGCGGGGACAGTCAGAAGCAGGATGGCGGAGACGACTCCGGTTCGGGTTCTTAACTAAAATAAGGCCTTGCCCCGTGGAAGGGACATGGCCTTATTTGTTTATGTGCTAGCAAGGTCAAAGGGTGATTATTGCTCGTACTTGGCAATCAGCTTGTCTGCAATGTCTGCAAACAGTACTCCGGTAGCCGTATCCGCCTTATATACTGACGGTGAGAAGTCCGGCTCGGAAATATGGTTGTCCGGGGCACCCAGCGGTACTTGGGCCAGCAGCTCTGTATGCAGCGTTTCCGCCAGGCGGGCTCCGCCGCCTCTGCCGAAGATGTAATCCTTTTTGCCGCAGGAAGAGCATTCGTAGTACGCCATATTCTCAATGACGCCAAGAATCTCATGCTCGGTCTGCAGTGCCATAGAGCCCGCCCTCGCCGCCACAAAGGCAGCTGTAGCATGCGGGGTAGTGACAATGATCTCCTTGCTGTGCGGCAGCATCTGGTGGACATCTAGGGCCACATCACCCGTACCTGGCGGCAGATCCAGCAGCAGGTAATCCAGCTCTCCCCAGCCGACATCACTGAAGAACTGGCGCAGCATTTTGCCAAGCATGGGTCCTCTCCAGATGACCGGACTATTCTCCCGGATGAAGAAGCCCATCGACATGACCTTCACGCCGAAGCGCTCTACCGGAATAATCGTTCCTTCTTCCACAATCGGCCCTTCTTCAATTCCCATCATGTCCGGGATGCTGAAGCCGTAAATATCTGCATCGATCAGGCCGACTCTCTTACCCTTGCGGGCCAGCGCCACCGCCAGATTCACGGTTACTGTTGATTTCCCGACCCCGCCCTTGCCGCTGGCGATCGCGATGAAGTTCACCCCTGAGTTCTCGTTAATCAGCTCATGCCCCTCAAGACCCGCTGCGTGTCCTTTGAGCTTCCCCTCTTGATCTGAATCCGGCTCGTCCCCGCCGCCTTCTCCGCGAAGCGTAGCCCGTTCATAGTCGGTGGCATCACGCAGGCGGATATGAATCTGTTCTGCCCCGCCCTCCGTAAGGAGATCACGAACCTTCTGTTCCAGCTCCATCCGCTTCTTCTCGTCCGAATCCAGACATACGATGGATAACGAAATACGGTCCTCCTTGATCATGATATCGCGGATTAACTGTAAATCGATCAGGCTTTTTCCGGATTCCGGGTCTGTAAGCGGCTGTAAAAGTTCCTGAATTTGTTCCCTGGTCTGCATGGAAAGCACCTCTGTTCCTATCCGGCGGTAAGCCCCGGTATTTGTACCCATTATAGCATTACCCCCGGAGGGAAGAGTAGTCCCCCCTATGCCTCTATGGCTTCTCGGAGCTGTACCGCAGGATGCCCCGGTAGATGCTGGTCGCCACCTTCCGCTGGTACAGATCATCCCCAAGGAGCAAGGACTCCTGAGGGTGTGACAGGAAGCCTACCTCAACGAGCACGGACGGCATCTTTAACACCTTTAACAAATAAATGGTACTCGCTGTCTTCGCCACACGGTCCGTATTCTCAAGTGTAGCCCTCAGCTCATCCTGTACCAGCCCGGCCAAGGCCTTGTTCCCATCGTTGCTTGGATAATAGAAGGTCTGAGCCCCGCTCCAGCGGTTGGAAGGAATACTGTTCATATGTACGCTGACAAACAGATCTGCCCCCTTCTCTTCAATGCTCCGCACCCGCTGCTTGAGATCCTCCGTCTTGCGCCTTGCGTATCCCTTGGTACTGCCTTGGGCCAGATCATAATCCCCTTCACGGGTCATCACCACAATCGCCCCAGCCTGCTGCAAATAATCGCGCAAGTACAGCGACACGGAGAGATTGATATCCTTCTCAATCAGGCCTGAGCGGCTCACTGCTCCCCCATCCGGTCCCCCGTGACCTGCATCAATGGCAATCACCTTGCCGGAGAGCGGCAAGCTCCAATAATTGACCGTCTTGGCAGTCGGCATGTCGTAGGCGATGATTCCGATCATTATAGTGAGCAGCACAGCGGCCAGGATACTTTTTTTGATGCCGCGCCAAGAGATCCAGACCGAGACTTTACGCTTCTGCCCTCCAGACATAACAAAGACCCCCTCGTCCCGATAGATTCTACTCATCTATATGGGACAAGAGGGCCAAATAGTACCGGCTGTTTAGGAGTTTACAGAGACTTCCGGTGACATTCCTTCAATCAGAATTTGCGCCACCTCGGGGCGTGTGAACTCAGGAGGCGGACATTGTCCGTCACGCAGCAGTGCCCGTACCTTCGTACCCGAAAGCGTCAGGTGCTGGTCGGCCGGGTGCGGACAGGTTTTGCTGGAGGCCATATTGCCGCACTTCACACAGAAGAAGCTATGTTCGAAGAATAGCGGTGTAATCCCAAGCTCCTCGGCGGTGAAGTTAGCAAAGATCTCCTGCGCTTCATACGTACCGTAATAATCTCCCACACCTGCATGATCACGCCCGACAATGAAGTGTGTACAGCCGTAATTCTTACGCACCATGGCATGGAAGATGGCTTCACGCGGGCCCGCATAACGCATTGCTGCCGGGAAGACGCCTAGGAAAGTACGGTTCTCCGGATAATAATTCTCCAACAAGGCCAGATAACTCTTCATCCGCACGTTGGCCGGGACATCATCCGACTTGGTCTCACCTACCAGGGGATTGAGGAACAGGGCGTCTACAACCTCCATAGCGCATTTCTGGATATACTCATGGGCACGATGTACCGGGTTACGCGTCTGGAAGCCTACAACCGTTCTCCAGCCCTTATCTGCGAAGATCCGACGGGTCTCGGCGGGGTCAAAATAGAATTCAGCGAATTTCTCCGGCTGCGGGCGGTTCAGTACCGTTATAGGTCCGCCTACATAGGTCGCCGGCCGGGACAGCAGTTTGCTGACTCCGGGATGTGCGGGATCGGTTGTTTTGAACACATTCTGCGCTTCAACCTGCTGATCGACCGTATAAATACTCTCAATATCCAGCAAACCGTAGATAACACCGTCGTCTTCACCGATTAGAGAAACCCTGTCGCCTGTCTTAAGAGTTGCCGCAAGCTCGTCACCGACAGCCAGTGTAACCGGTATACTCCATACCGTACCGTTAGCCAGCCGCATATTGCTCACTACCGAGTGATAATCCTCTTCGTTCAAGAATCCGGTGAGCGGTGATAAGGCACCTACACCAATTAAATCCAAATCAGATAAGGTCCAAGTATTAAGGGCAATCGATTGATGGGCTAAAGCTTGCTTCAGCAGTTCTTCTCTCTCTTTTCCGTCTGCGATACGCCGGATCAGTGTTCCTCCATGAGGAAGTATTGAAGTCATCCCTATTCTCTCCTCCTGTGCAGTGCCTGTGCACTGCTGTATACAGTGCTGGTAACTTAGTGCGGATAAATTAGTGATTAGTGATCATATCTGGGCGAAACTTATTTAAGCGTATCTTATTTGTGCAATCCACATTCTGTCTTGTCCGAACCGGACCATCTGCCGGCACGCGGATCTTCACCAGGCATAACAGCCCGGGTGCATTGCTCACAGCCGATACTCGGGAAATTGCGGTCATGCAGCGGATTGTAGATTACATCATTCTCACGGATATAATTCCACACATCCTCAGTAGTCCAGTTCGCAATCGGATTGAATTTGACCAGCCCGAACTTATTATCATATTCTATCTTCTTCGAATTGGCTCGGGTAGGAGCCTGGTCCCGGCGAATTCCGGTAATCCAGGCGTCGTATTGTGAGAGAATACGGGTTAGCGGTTCAACCTTACGAATCGCGCAGCACTGGTTAGGGTCTGTATTCCATAGTGCCTCCCCATACTGCAAGGCTTGCTCCTCCACCGTAATCTGCGGAGACACCCGGACGAATTCCATCCCGTACTTGTCAGCCATAATATCTCTAGTCTCATAGGTTTCCTTGAAATGATAATCCGTATCTAAATAGAACACATCTGTCGATGGACTCACCTTCTGAATCATATCCACCAGCACCACATCCTCCGCCCCGAAGCTGCAGGCAAAGGTTATATTCGGAAAGGTCTCCACCGCCCAGCGGATAATCTCTTCCGGAGCAGCATGCTCCAGCTCTTCCGCCTTCACTTTGATTAAATCCTCTTTCTCGAGCAGGTTCATCTAAGTTTCCTCCATCCGGATATCGTCAAGATCGAAACCTAAGAGGTTAATCCCGACTAATTCTATAAGATATAGTATATCCGTTTGAGCAGCGAAGTCAATGGGTTTTGTTCAATTTGGAATAAAGTATCGTAAATACTTGGATATCAGGAGAATAACAAAAAAAGCTCCCGACCATAAAGGCCAGGAGCTTCCATTCCTTGAGAACAAGGGATCTTAACGTTTCGAGAACTGTGGAGCGCGACGAGCAGCTTTGAGGCCGTATTTCTTACGTTCCTTCATACGTGGGTCACGTGTCAGGAATCCGGCTTTCTTCAGCGTACCGCGATATTCAGGGTCTACTTTGAGCAATGCACGGGAAATCCCGTGACGGATTGCGCCAGCTTGACCGGAAATGCCGCCACCATGTGCAAGTACGATTACATCGTAGCTGCCCAGAGTTTCAGTCAGGTTCAAAGGTTGTCTTACGATCATTTTCAGTGTTTCAACACCGAAATATTCGTCCATCTCACGTTTGTTAATGACAATGCGTCCTTCACCCGGTACAAGGCGAACACGTGCTACCGAATGTTTACGACGACCTGTCCCATAGTATTGTACTTGTGCCATGAAACTGTCCTCCTTTATTCTTATCCGCGAAGTTCGTAAACTTCAGGTTTTTGTGCT
Source organism: Paenibacillus sp. FSL R7-269 (assembly GCF_000517865.1). Lineage (NCBI taxonomy): Bacteria > Bacillati > Bacillota > Bacilli > Caryophanales > Paenibacillaceae > Paenibacillus > Paenibacillus sp. FSL R7-269. The sequence continues at coordinate 55,985 of NZ_ASPS01000013.1, read as the reverse complement.
GCATGTGGATGTTCAGCGCCTGCATATACTTTAAGTCTCAGTTTCATGTGATTACCTTGACGAGTCTTAGGAATCATGCCATGAACTGCGAATTCAATCATACGCTCAGGTTTGGTCTTGATCAGGTCTTCAGCAACAGTAACCTTCAAGCCGCCTGGGTGCATCGAGTGACGGTAGTATTTCTTGTTTTGCATTTTCTTACCTGTGAGGTGAATCTTCTCAGCGTTGATAACAATTACGAAATCACCAGTATCAACGTGTGGAGTGAATTGCGGTTTGTGTTTGCCGCGGATCAGAGCAGCGGCTTCGCTTGCCAAACGGCCAAGTGTTTTGCCTTCGGCATCAATGATGTGCCAATTGCGTTCAACTTCGTTCGGCTTCGCCATGTAGGTGGTGCGCATGAATGTTTCCTCCTTGTTCTCGTACGAAAATCATCTGTTTCGTATATCTTGTTTCGCGATTGAATTACAATTTAGTGAGTTAAAAAACTTATTTATTGGCATTTCCTTGATCGGGGCTGTGGGATAGCCATCAAGAAAACACAACTTTTATATTACAGTATAAACATGACAAGCGCAAGCGATTTTTAAACATTCAGTACTAATTTTCATAAAAAAATATAGTACCGGCCGTTCAGTCCTACATCTCGTCATATTCCACACTCCAGAGTGCCAGCCCCTTAGACACAGCCGTAGGTCCGGCCGCTGCACGATCACAAGCCGCGAGAATTGCAGGCATTCTATCTGCGCTGATTTTACCTTGCCCCACCTGCATCAGCGTCCCCATAATAATGCGTACCATATGCTGCAGAAAGCCACTGCCTGTAATATAGGTATGGATTACTCCCTGGTCAGGAGAGCCCGGGCGGCACATGCTGCGGTCTACCTCAAGATAAGCCTCGTAAATAGTCCGCACATGAGAAGTCTTGGTGGACTTCCTGGAGGCAAACGAGGTGTAATCATGGGTACCCAGCAGCGAGCTTAGCCCCATCTCCATCGCAGGAACGTTCAGCTTCATCGGATGATGATGCTGCCAGCGCCGCTGGAACGGGTCCGGGAATCGGTTGCCGTTAATCGTGTACCGGTAGGTTTTACGCTTCGCCCCTCTACGGGAGTGGAACGAGAGCGGAACTTCAGCGGCCTCTGTAACCACGATGTCCTGCGGCAGCCTGGCATTCAGAGCCAGACACCAGCGCTCCAGTGGAATCTGGGAGGAGGTTATGAAGTTAAAAGGTTGGCCATAAGCGTGCACCCCCGCATCAGTCCGTCCTGAGCCCGTGATTTTGAGCGTCTCACCGGTCAGATGCTGAATAGCATGCTCCAGCTTGTCCTGAATCGTATTGCCCTGAGGCTGGGTCTGAAAGCCATCATAATGGGTACCGTCATAATTGACTTTCATCAATAGATTGCGCATTTCATTCTCCTGTTGGTCCATATACTTAATTTATTCTCAAAAAAAAGAGCCCCGGCGGGAGCTCCTTCTACTCTATACAAGGTGATTCCCGCGGTTATTTGCACGGCAGGGTAATATGCCCTGCAGTACAATAACGTTAAATACGTAAAGCGTACATCCGGAAATCATGGCTTGTGAAACTACGCGCGGTCTACCAGTTCAAGATAAACCATAGGCGCAGCATCGCCACGGCGAGGTCCCAGCTTCAGGATACGAGTGTATCCGCCTGGACGCTCTGTGTAACGAGGAGCAATATCAGAGAATAATTTTTGGATTGCATCTTGTTCACCATCTACAGTCTCACGACGAACAAATGCAGCTACTTGACGGCGAGCATGAAGATCGCCCTTTTTCGCTTTAGTGATCAGTTTCTCAGCGATGGAACGAACTTCCTTCGCTTTGGCTTCTGTTGTCTGAATACGTTCGTATAGGAACAGATCCGTTACCATATCGCGGAACAAAGCTTTACGCGCGCTGGAATCACGGCCCAATTTTTGGTATGCCATTTGTTTTCCCTCCTTCACTCAAGTCTCAAGAACTCCGGGGTCCTATTCTTCTGTACGAAGTCCTAAACCAAGTTCCTCAAGCTTCTCTTGAACCTCTTCCAAAGATTTGCGGCCCAAGTTACGAACCTTCATCATATCTTCTTCAGTTTTCGTAGTCAGCTCTTGCACGGTATTAATACCGGCACGTTTGAGGCAGTTATAGGAACGGACAGAAAGATCAAGCTCCTCGATAGTCATCTCAAGTACTTTTTCTTTTTTGTCTTCTTCTTTTTCAACCATAATTTCGGCGTCTTTCGCTTCATCCGTAAGTCCTACGAACAGAACGAGGTGCTCGTTCAAAATTTTGGCTCCAAGGCTAACGGCTTCTTCCGGTCGGATACTGCCATCTGTCCAAATTTCCAGCGTCAACTTGTCGTAGTTAGTCACTTGACCAACACGGGTATTATCAATACCGTAATTCACACGTGAAATAGGAGTGTAGATAGAGTCAACTGGAATTACACCAATTGGCTGATCGTCGCGTTTGTTCCGGTCCGCTTGGACGTAGCCGCGACCACGGCCTGCAAAAATGCGCATGTGCAGTCTCGCGCCAGGTCCCAGCGTTGCAATATGAAGATCCGGGTTCAGGATCTCAACATCGCTGTCCGCACGGATATCACCTGCGGTAACGATGCCTTCTCCTTCAGCATCAATCTCGAACACTTTCTCTTCATCCGAATGAATCTTCAGAGAAAGAGCTTTAAGGTTCAGGATGATTTCCGTCACATCTTCCATTACGCCGGGAACGGTCGAGAACTCATGCAGAACGCCGTCAATTTGGACCGAAGTCACTGCGGCTCCCGGAAGGGAGGAAAGCAGAATCCGGCGAAGCGAGTTCCCCAGAGTCGTGCCATATCCACGTTCCAGCGGTTCAACTACGAATTTCCCATAGGTCCCATCATCATTGGCTTCTACGGTCTCAATCTTCGGCTTTTCGATTTCTATCACGAGTGTACCCCTCCTTCAAACGTCGCTCCTATATGAAACAGTCACCCCATCAGGTGTATCATGTAGTATGCCTAAACACCTATTATTAGCAGATGCGTCAGAATTATACCACAATCACAATTCTGATTGTACTAAACGCGGCGACGCTTCGGCGGACGGCATCCATTGTGAGGAACTGGAGTAACGTCTTTAATGAGGTTTACTTCAAGACCAGCGGCCTGAAGGGAACGGATGGCTGCTTCGCGGCCCGCGCCCGGTCCTTTAACCATAACTTCAACGGACTTCATGCCGTGTTCCATAGCTGCCTTAGCAGCTGTTTCGGCTGCCATTTGCGCTGCAAATGGAGTCGATTTACGGGAACCTTTGAATCCTTGACCACCGGAGCTTGCCCAGGAAATTGCATTTCCGTGGGGATCCGTGATCGTAACGATAGTGTTATTGAACGTGGAACGGATATGTGCCACGCCAGACTCGATATTTTTCCGGTCGCGACGTTTCGTACGTACGACTTTTTTCGGTTTAGCCATTGTCTCTTATCACCTCTTCTTATTTCTTTTTGTTTGCTACAGTACGACGCGGGCCTTTACGGGTACGAGCATTGGTTTTGGTACGTTGACCGCGAACAGGCAATCCACGACGGTGACGAACACCGCGGTAACAGCCGATCTCAGTAAGACGCTTAATATTCAAGGAAATTTCACGACGAAGGTCACCTTCAACCTTAACCTCTTTGTCGATCGTTTCACGCAGTTTGCTGACTTCATCTTCCGTCAAATCACGGACACGTGTGTTAACGTCAATGCCTGTTCCATTAAGAATTTTCTGGGAAGTCGTTTTACCGATTCCGAAAATATAAGTCAAGGCGATCTCAACGCGCTTATCACGTGGCAAATCCACTCCAGCTATACGAGCCATTTTACGCTACACCCCCTTCTTAACCTTGTTTTTGTTTGTGTTTCGGATTTTCGCAAATTACCATAACAGTCCCTTTGCGGCGGATGACTTTGCATTTTTCGCACATGGGCTTTACAGAAGGTCTTACCTTCATGTTAATTACCTCCTCAAAGTTTTGCGAAGCAAAACTTTTGTTGTAGTTCCCATCTATTTCCGGTAAGTTATACGGCCTTTTGATAGATCATAAGGCGATAACTGCACGACCACTTTGTCTCCGGTTAGAATACGGATAAAGTGCATCCGCAATTTCCCGGACACATGGGCAAGTATTTGATGACCGTTCTCAAGCTCAACCTTAAAAGTTGCGTTAGGCAACGGCTCAATAACCGTTCCTTCTACCTCAATGACGTCTTCCTTAGCCACAGTTAGTCTCCTTTCTCATTAGCACTTTGTCCAGGGGGCTCGCCATACTTCATCACTGCAAACCGCAGCTTTCCGTTGGTGACCCGGCCGGTTTCTTCCAAACTGTCTACAATCTCACTGCTGATGAAGGGTATGAGCTCCAGGTGCTGAATATTCTTCTTCTTTGGGCTGTCAAACTTACGTTTGTCCCCATCAGCAATATATACAAATCTGCTATCCACAACTGCGATAACAACGGCAGCCTCTCCGGCATCCTTGCCTTTGAGAATCCTCACAATTTGACCAATCTGCGGGCTGCTCCCAGTATTCACGTGAAGATCACCTACGCATTCAGTTTTGTGAAAATCTCCATGCCGTCCGGTGTAACTGCTACTGTATGCTCGAAATGAGCACACAGTGAACCGTCTACCGTAACGACCGTCCAGTTATCATCCAGCGTTCTGACATAACGTTCTCCCGCGTTAACCATCGGCTCAATGGCGAGTACCATACCCGGCTTTAGACGTGGTCCACGGTCCGCTATGCCATAGTTCGGAATTTGCGGTTCTTCATGCAGTTCTGCCCCAATGCCATGACCAACATACTCGCGGACAACGGAGAACCCGGCGTCTTCAATGTATGCTTGAATTGCATGGGAGATTGTAAACAAGCGCACATCCGGTTTGACTAACGCCAGTCCAGCGTACAGGGAGCCTTCCGTGACATCCAGCAGATGCTGAGCCTCTTCGGAAATGCTGCCCACCCCGTAAGTCCAGGCGGAATCACCGTGATAACCACGGTACTCTGCACCGATATCCAGCGTAACGATGTCGCCTTCTACCAGTTTGCGTTTCCCTGGAAATCCATGCACCAATTGTTCGTTGACTGAAGCGCAAATGCTGGCAGGAAAACCGTTGTAGCCTTTGAAAGACGGCACAGCACCCTGACTGCGAATGTACCCATCGGCGATTCTGTCGAGCTCACCGGTAGTAATGCCTGGCTGGATAGCTTCAGCAATAAGACGGTGACTCTCGGCAACAATTCGACCAGCTTCCCTCATAAAGACAAGTTCCTGTTCGGATTTGCAAATGATCATTACATTAACCCCGCAGCATAGATACGATTTCAGAAGAAACGACATTGATTTCGTTTTCTCCGTTTACCTGACGCACAAGACCTTTATCGTCATAAAATGCAAGCAGCGGCGCTGTCTTGTTATCATACTCATCCAGACGCTTGCCTACACTTTCTTCGTTGTCATCCGGACGCTGATACAATTCTCCGCCATCAATGTCGCAGACGCCTTCTTGCTTCGGCGGGTTGAAAATCAAATGGTAGGATGTTCCGCATACTGAGCAGATCCGGCGTCCGGTAAGACGCGCCATCAGCAGTCCGCGGTCCACATTCAAGTTAACAACGTGATCCAGTGAAGTTCCAAGCCGGCTGAGGATTTCTCCCAGCGCTTCCGCTTGCGAAAGGGTTCTTGGAAAGCCATCCAATAAAAAACCTTTTTCGCAATCGGACTGCTGCAGCCGTTCTTCGACGATTCCAATAGTCACATCATCAGGTACAAGCAAACCTTCATCGATGTAAGATTTAGCCTTCAGCCCGATCGGTGTTCCCTGCTTGATTGCCAAGCGAAAAGCATCACCGGTCGAAATATGCGGAATACCAAGTTCTTTAACAACAACTGCGGCTTGTGTTCCCTTGCCTGCCCCAGGAGGGCCCATGAATAAAATGTTCACGATTCTCTTCTCCCCCCAAAAGTTCGCCACCAAGCAAGAAACAGCACAATAGGTACCGGGAAGTTTAGAACCTTAGGTACTTCTCCGGAACCTATCGCCTATTTATTGATGAAGCCTTTGTAATGGCGTTTGATCAATTGGCTCTCGATCTGCTTCATGGTATCCAGTGCAACACCGATAACGATCAGCAGTGCCGTACCACCAATCTGTACTTGCTTCGGTAACCCGGACAACGATCCAAATAATACTGGCAGTACAGAGATTAATGACAGGAACAGCGCACCGGACATGGTCAGACGCGACATTACTCTAGTCAGATATTTCTCAGTAGCCTTACCTGGACGTATACCTGGAATGTATCCGCCATTCTTTTTCATATTGTCAGCCATTTGCTGCGGGTTCATCTGAACAAACGTATAGAAGAACGTGAATCCGATGATCATGACTACATACAGCAGCATGCCGAGCGGCTTGGTATGATCCAGATTGGCCGAGACCCATTTAGCCCAAGTGTGGGTGGACCAGAAGCTCGATAAAACGACCGGGAATTGAAGCAGCGAAACGGCGAAGATAACAGGAATTACACCAGCCGCATTAATTTTAAGCGGAATGTGCGTATTCTGTCCACCGTACATTTTGTTACCGACTACGCGCTTGGCATATTGTACAGGGATTTTACGGATACCTTGTTGAACAAAGATCACCCCGACAATAATCGCTACAACCACGATCATTACAATAACGACTTTAAGAATATTCAGGAACATCTGACCCGGCTGGATGAAGCTTGATTGCGCCGTAGTGGTGATATATCCCGGAAAGGCGGCGACGATTCCCGCAAAAATCAGGATCGAAATCCCGTTTCCTATACCCTTTTCAGTGATCTGCTCACCTAACCACATCAAGAATGATGTACCTGCCGTCAATATGATCGCAATAAGCAGGTAATCCGCAAAGGTTGCATTTGGAATCATCTCAGTGCCATAAATCCGGTTAAACCCGATAGATGTGGCAAACGCTTGAATCAAACCTAGCACAACTGTGCCGTAACGCGTAATTTGCGCCAGCTGCTTTTTCCCGTGTTCCCCTTGCTTAGCCCATTCGGCAAACTTAGGAACAACATCCATCGAAAGCAATTGTACTATGATGGATGCTGTGATATACGGGTAAATGCTGATCGCAAAAATCGAGAAGTTTTTGAGCGCTCCGCCCGAGAAGGTGTTCAAAAGACCCATCAAAGCGTCTCCGCCCTGATTTGCTGATTCCAGTACTTCTTTGTTCACACCGGGAACCGGTACAAACGAACCGATGCGGTAAATGATCAGAACGAACAGGGTGAACAGGATCTTTTTGCGCAAATCTTCAACATGCCATATATTCTTAAGCGTCTTGAACATTAGATCACCTCGGTTTTACCGCCGGCAGCTTCGATTTTCTCTACCGCAGATTGAGAGAACTTATTTGCTTTGACAGTCAATTTAACAGCCAGTTCACCGTTGCCGAGAATCTTGATGCCGCTCTTAGTGTTGCTGACAACACCAGTTTCAAGCAAAAGCTCAGGAGTTACTTCTGTTCCTTCTGCAAAGCTATTCAGATCTTCCAGGTTCACAATCGCGTACTCTTTACGGGTAGGATTGACGAAACCACGTTTAGGCAGACGACGATAGAGTGGGTTTTGTCCACCCTCGAAGCCTGGACGTACACCACCGCCGGAACGGGAGTTTTGACCTTTGTGACCACGGCCCGAAGTTTTACCGTTACCGCTACTTGGTCCACGACCAACGCGGTTGCGTTCTTTCCGTGATCCAGGAGCTGGAGCAAGTTCATGTAACTTCATCGTTTGCACCTCCTTATGTTTGTTAATTTATGCGAGGCTTTTTAGCCTTCAATTTCAGTAACGGACAGCAAGTGGCTCACTTTGTTGATCATTCCGCGAATTGCAGGAGTGTCGTTGTGAACCACGGACGAGTTGGTTTTGCGCAGGCCGAGCGTCTTAACAGTAACACGTTGTGTTTCTGGACGTCCAATTACACTGCGTACGAGGGTAATTTGCAATTTAGCCATTGACGTTCCCTCCTTAACCGCGTAATTCTTCGACAGATTTGCCGCGAAGCTTCGCGACCTCTTCAATGCGCTTCAGACGGGAAAGACCCTCTAAAGTAGCATTGACCATATTCATGGAATTCGAAGAACCCAAAGATTTTGTCAAGATATCGCCAACGCCTGCCAATTCAAGCACCGCACGAACCGGTCCACCAGCGATAACGCCGGTACCTTCGGATGCTGGTTTCAGCAGAACGCGTCCTGCGCCGAAATGTCCAGTAACCAGGTGAGGAATCGAAGTTCCTACGATTGGAATGTGGATCAGGTTTTTCTTGGCGTCTTCAATGCCTTTACGGATGGCATCCGGAACTTCGCCGGCTTTACCGATACCAGCACCAACGTAGCCGTTGCCGTCGCCCACAACAACAAGTGCACTAAAGCTGAAACGGCGTCCGCCTTTTACAACTTTTGCAACACGGTTGATGTGTACAACTCTTTCTGTCAGTTCTAAACTGTTCGGATCTACACGCAAGTCGTTAACCTCCTTTTAGAAATATTCTAGAATTCAAGACCAGCTTCGCGAGCTGCGCTAGCCAGAGCCTGAATCCGTCCATGGTACAAGTATCCACCGCGGTCAAATACAACCACTGCATAACCCTTTTCTTTAGCGCGCTCAGCGATCAATTGACCCACTTTGCTTGCAGCTTCAACGCTGCCGCCATTTCCGATTGTAGCACTCAATTCCTTATCAAGTGTGGAGGCAGATACGATAGTAACGCCTGTCACATCATCGATCAGTTGAGCGTAGATGTGTTTCGAAGAACGGAACACATTCAAACGTGGACGCTCAGTTGTACCCTGGATCTTCTTACGAACACGCAGGTGTCTTTTGAGACGAGCCTTGTTTTTATCCTCTTTTGTAATCATGACTTCCCTTTCACTCCCTTCAGTTTGCCGTAAACAGCTTCACTTTAAGATGCACGGGGTATCTTACAATTAAGGTAGAGCTGGTTATTTCTTCTTACCAGCTTTACCTTCCTTGCGGATGATACGCTCGCCTTCATATTTGATACCTTTACCTTTATATGGTTCAGGTTCACGTACGGAACGGATTTTGGCAGCATAAGCGCCAACGCGTTCTTTGTCAATCCCTCTAACGATGATCTTCGTGTTCGCAGGAACATCGAACTCGATACCCGCTTCCGGTGTGATTTCAACCGGGTGGGAGTAACCAACGTTCAATACGATTTTATCTCCGGATTTGCTTGCACGATATCCGACCCCAACCAGTTCCAGAGATTTCGAGAAACCTTCAGTCACACCACTCACCATGTTGTTGACAACGGAGCGGGTTGTGCCGTGAAGTGAACGATGCAATTTGTTGTCCGACGGGCGAACAACAGTGATTTCGTTATTTTCAACTGTAATCTTCATGTCTTTATGAAGCTCACGAGTTAAAGTGCCTTTAGGACCTTTTACTGTAATAACGGTGTTGTCCAAAGTGACATCTACACCGCTAGGTACTGCGATTGGTTTGCGACCAATACGAGACATGTGTTGCACCTCCTTATCTTGTGACGTTTATTACCAAATGTAGCAGACAACTTCTCCGCCGGATTTAGATTGACGAGCTTCTTTGTCGGTCATAACTCCCTTAGATGTGGAGATAATCGCGATTCCAAGGCCACCGAGTACACGAGGCACTTCATTGCTCTTCGTGTATACGCGAAGACCTGGTTTACTGATTCTTTTCAGACCAGTGATAACGCGCTCCTGGCTTGGGCCGTACTTCAGGAAAATACGGATAATCCCTTGTTTGCTATCTTCAACGAATTCAGCATCACGGATGAAGCCCTCACGCTTCAAGATGTCCGCGATTTGTTTTTTCATAGTAGAAGCAGGCATTTCTACTGTCTCGTGACGCACAGTGTTGGCGTTACGAATACGAGTAAGCATATCTGCAATAGGATCAGACATAGTCATGTGTGTAAACCTCCTTCCCGTTTATAAACTTCTTACCAACTTGCTTTTTTCACGCCAGGAATCTGGCCTTTATAAGCTAATTCACGGAAACAAATTCTGCAAATTTTGAACTTTTGCAGTACCGAATGTGGACGACCGCAACGCTCGCAACGTGTATATGCACGTACTTTGAACTTAGGCTCGCGTTGTTGTTTAACTTTCATTGAAGTCTTTGCCACTTAGACTGACACCTCCTAAACATTTTCGGAGAAATGGATGATTCTTATTTTGTGAAAGGCATTCCCAGCTGATTCAGCAGCTCACGGGATTCCTCGTCCGTCTTAGCAGTCGTTACAATAACGATGTCCATACCGCGAACCTTATCCACTTTGTCATACTCGATTTCCGGGAAGATCAATTGTTCTTTAAGACCCAGTGTGTAGTTACCGCGGCCATCAAAGGCTTTGCTGGAAATACCACGGAAGTCACGAACGCGGGGAAGCGTTACGTTGATCAATTTATCCAGGAAGTAATACATACGCTCGCCGCGCAGTGTTACTTTAACCCCAATCGGCATATTCTCGCGCAGTTTGAAACCGGCGATGGATTTCTTTGCTTTAGTGATAACTGGCTTTTGACCAGTGATCAACTGCATGTCATTAACTGCAGCGTCAAGTACTTTGGAGTTTTGAACAGCGTCACCCACACCCATGTTGATGACGATCTTCTCGATCTTAGGCACTTGCATAACTGTTGTGTAGTTAAATTTCTGCATCAAAGATGGTGTGATTTCATTCAGATAACGTTCTTTCATTCTTGCTGCCATGAAGATTTACCTCCTTTCATTAGGACTGTATTAGTCGATAATCTCTCCGGATCTTTTTGCTACCCGAACCTTCTTACCGTTATCTAGTACTTTATAGCCGATGCGCGTAACTTTCCCGCTCTTCGGATCAATGTGCATTACGTTGGACACATGGATCGAAGCTTCCTGCTCGATGATTCCGCCTTGCGGATTCAACTGGTTAGGCTTTTGGTGTTTTTTCACCATGTTCACGCCTTCTACCAGGACGCGGTTTTCACGAGGATAAGCAGCGATGACACGGCCTTTTTTACCTTTGTCTTTCCCGCTGATCACAAGCACCACATCATCTTTTTTCACGTGCAGTTTATTGTTATGGGATTCCAGAACTTTTTTAACTCTAGGCATTGATTACACCTCCTATAACTGACCTTATCAAGTACAACCGAGCATCACTCAGTTTTTTAGATTACTTCCGGTGCCAAGGAAACGATCTTCATGTAGTCCTTGTCGCGAAGTTCGCGAGCAACTGGTCCGAAGATACGTGTTCCGCGCGGGCTTCTGTCGTCTTTGACAACAACAGCTGCATTTTCGTCAAATGCGATGTAAGATCCATCTTTACGGCGTACCGAACGTTTTGTACGAACAACCACCGCTCTAACAACATCACCCTTTTTGACAACGCCGCCTGGTGTTGCTTGTTTAACGGAACAAACGATCAGATCGCCGATTGCTGCTGTACGGCGTCCAGTACCACCCAGTACGCGGATACACATCAGTTCCTTCGCACCAGAGTTGTCAGCCACATGCAAACGTGTAAATGGTTGAATCATTATTATTTTCCTCCTTCCGGAAAGGGATGTGTTTCATGTCTTAGATGATTACCGCTTTTTCTACCACTTCAACCAGTCTCCACCGTTTGTCCTTCGACAATGGACGAGTTTCCATGACTTTCACGACATCACCAATTTTAGCTACATTCTCTTCATCATGTGCCTTGAATTTCTTCGTGGACTTGATGCGTTTGTGATACAGATTGTGCTTTTTATAGGTTTCAACAGCAATTACGATGGTTTTATCCATTTTGTCGCTGACTACTTTACCGATCAGCACTTTACGTGCATTACGCTCTTCGCTCATAATTAGCCTCCTTCCTGATTACGGATTATGCATCCGCCGTCACTTAACTAATCCCAAGTACTCTTTGATGGATAACGGTTTTAGCACGAGCTATTTCCTTACGCACATCACGAATCCGAGTCGGGTTGTCCAGTTGGCCTGTTGCCAATTGGAAACGGAGATTGAAAAGTTCTTCCTTGAATCCGGCGATTTTCTGTTCAATCTCAGCAGTGGTTAAGTTGCGAAGTTCATTAGCTTTCATTTGCTTCACCACCCAATTCTTCACGTTTCACAAACTTAGTCTTTACAGGCAGCTTGTGAGCGGCAAGACGCATCGCTTCGCGAGCGATTTCTTCCGACACGCCTCCGAGTTCGAACATAATCTTACCCGGTTTAACTACAGCTACCCACTTCTCAACGTTACCTTTACCACTACCCATACGAACCTCGAGAGGCTTCTGAGTGATTGGCTTATCCGGGAAAATCTTGATCCAAACCTGACCGCCACGTTTGATGTAACGTGTCATTGCGATACGAGCAGCTTCGATCTGACGGTTAGTGATCCAAGATGGCTCCAGAGCCTGCAAACCGAATTCGCCGAAGTTGAGTTCGGTTCCGCCTTTTGCCATACCCTTCATGTGACCGCGTTGTTGCTTGCGGTGTTTAACGCGCTTTGGTACCAACATGATTAGTTGCCTCCTTCCTGAGCAGCTTGTTTCTTAGCTGGGGGAAGAACTTCTCCACGATAAATCCATACCTTTACGCCGATAAGGCCGTAAGTTGTATGTGCTTCAGCTGTTCCGTAATCGATGTCAGCACGAAGCGTATGAAGTGGAACTGTTCCTTCGCTATAGCCTTCTGAACGGGCAATCTCAGCGCCGCCAAGACGTCCGCCAACCTGAGTTTTAATTCCCTTTGCGCCGGAACGCATTGTTCTTTGAATCGCTTGTTTCAGAGCACGACGGAACGATACGCGACGTTCCAGCTGTTGTGCAATGCTTTCAGCAACAAGAATAGCATCCAGTTCAGGGTGTTTGATTTCATTGATGTTGATGTGTACTTTCTTACCGCCGGCGATAGCTGTAACTGCGCTGCGAAGTACTTCTACTTCTGCTCCGCCTTTACCAATTACCATACCTGGCTTGGCAGTGTGAATTGTAACGTTCACTCGGTTTGCCGCTCTTTCGATCTCGATGCGGGAAACAGAGGAATCTTTCAGCTTGCCTTTAAGGTATTCCCGGATTTTAACGTCTTCCATTAAAAGAGTACCGAAATCTTTGCCTGCATACCATTTTGATTCCCAGTCGCGAATAATACCGACTCGGAGTCCGACTGGATTTACCTTTTGACCCACGTGTTATCCCTCCTTATTTCTCAGATACCACCAAAGTAATGTGGCTGGTACGTTTATTGATCCGGCTTGCGCGGCCCATGGCGCGCGGACGGAAACGTTTCATTGTAGGACCCTGGTTAACGAAAACTTCGCTTACGAATAAGCTGTTAACGTCCATAGAGTAGTTATGCTCAGCATTCGCTATCGCCGAGTTCAGTAGCTTCTCAACAACCGGAGAAGCGGACTTCGGAGTGTGGCGAAGAATTGCAATTGCTTCCCCCACTTGCTTGCCGCGAATCAAGTCAACAACCAGTTTCGCTTTACGAGCGGAAATCCGCACCGATCTTGCATGTGCTTTTGCTTCCATTGTTTTCCCTCCTCTCAAACGAAGACGTTAATTATCTTCTGGTTTTCTTATCGTCACCCGCGTGGCCTTTGTAAGTACGTGTTGGCGCGAACTCGCCCAACTTGTGACCTACCATATCTTCCGTTACGTATACAGGCACGTGTTTGCGGCCGTCATATACACCAAACGTATGTCCGATAAACTGAGGGAAAATGGTTGAGCGACGGGACCAGGTTTTTACTACGACTTTCTTGTCTGTCTCGTTCAAATCCTCAACTTTTTTCAGCAGGTAGCCATCGATGAACGGCCCCTTCTTTAAACTGCGACCCATGTGTGAATCCTCCCTTCATCCGGTTCTTCAAAACCGCGAATCGACGCTTCGCGCTTAACTAACTTGCCTGAAGCGTCTTATTTTGTGCGGCGACGAACGATGTATTTATCAGATGCTTTGTTTTTCTTACGCGTTTTGTAGCCGAGGGTTGGTTTGCCCCAAGGTGACATTGGCGATTTCCGTCCGATTGGAGCGCGGCCTTCACCACCACCGTGTGGGTGATCGTTAGGGTTCATGACAACACCGCGTACTTCAGGACGACGTCCGAGCCAGCGGCTGCGTCCGGCTTTACCAATCTTGATCAGTTCGTGATCTCCGTTACCTACGGCTCCGATAGTCGCACGGCAAACGCTGAGGATTCTGCGAACCTCACCCGAGTTCAAACGAACAGATACGTATTTATCTTCTTTACCCAGCAACTGAGCTTCAGTACCGGCAGCACGAACCAATTGTCCGCCTTTACCTGGTTTCAACTCGATATTGTGGATAACTGTACCTACAGGGATATTGATCAGCGGAAGGCTGTTACCAATTTTGATATCCGCAGCAGGGCCGGACTCAACTTTATCCCCAACTTTAAGGCCTTTAGGAGCGATGATATAACGTTTCTCTCCATCAGCATAGTGGATCAAAGCAATATTGGAAGTACGGTTCGGGTCATACTCGATTGTAGCAACGCTACCTGGTATGCCGTCTTTAGTCCGTTTAAAGTCAATGATACGGTATTTACGTTTGTGTCCGCCGCCATGGTGACGAACCGTAATCTTACCTTGGTTGTTACGTCCGGCATGCTTGAACAGCGGGGACAGCAACGATTTCTCTGGCTGGTTTGTTGTGATTTCTTCAAACGTAGACACAGACATGTTACGTCTTGCCGGAGAGGTCGGTTTGTACTTTTTGATTGGCACTATAGTTTCCTCCTTACTTTAAGAGTATTATTCTACCGCTTCAAAGAATTCAAGCGGCTTGCTGTCTGGGCTAAGCTTCACGATGGCTTTTTTCCACTCCGGAGTATAACCGGAATATTTGCCATAACGTTTCAGTTTACCAGGCACGCGCATTGTGTTCACACTAACGACTTTAACTTTAAAAATAGCCTCGACAGCTTTTTTGATTTCGGTCTTGTTAGCACGGATATCCACTTCAAAAGCGTACTTCAGTTCGCTCATGTATTCGGATGTGCGTTCCGTAATCACTGGACGCTTAATTATATCACGAGGATCTTTCATTACGCGAACACCTCCTCTACCTTCAGAACTGCTTCTTTAGTGATGATCAGTTTGTCGTACGTCAGTACGTCAAGAACATTGATGCCGTCAGCCGCTACGAATTTCACCCCAGGGATGTTACGAGCGGAAAGTGCTACATTGTCATCATAGCCAGGAGCTACGATCAGGGCTTTGCCGCCCACTTTAAGGTTGTTCAGAATCGCCGCGAATTCTTTCGTCTTCGGAGCATTCAGAGTCAAGCTATCCAATACGATAATGTCATTCTCAAGTACTTTCGAGGACAACGCGGATTTGATGGCCAACCGGCGAACCTTCTTAGGCAATTTCCAGGAATAGCTGCGTGGTGTTGGTCCGAAGACTACGCCGCCGCCTTTCCATTGTGGAGAACGAATGGAGCCTTGACGAGCACGACCTGTACCTTTTTGTTTCCAAGGTTTACGTCCGCCGCCACGCACTTCAGAGCGTCCTTTTACTTTGTGTGTACCGCGACGAAGGGAAGCTCTTTGCATAAGTGCAGCTTCATGCAGCACATGTACATTCGGTTCGATACCGAAAACTGAATCACTCAGTTCAACTTCGCCAACTTCGTTACCACTAGTATTGAAAAGTGTTACTTTTGGCATTTCATGTTCCTCCTTTCTTCAGTAATTATTTCTTAACGGTTTGTTTAACTTTCACGAAGCTGTTTTTCGGGCCCGGAATAGCGCCTTTAACCAGCAGTACATTACGTTCTACGTCAACTCGGATGATTTCAAGCTTTTGTACCGTTATGGTAGTGTGACCCATATGTCCTGGGAGGCGTTTGCCCTTAGGAACACGGTTAGCCTGGATGGAACCCATCGAGCCCGGTCTTCTGTGGTAACGCGATCCGTGTGCCATTGGTCCGCGGCTTTGTCCCCAGCGTTTGATGTTACCCTGGAAGCCTTTACCCTTCGAAGTACCTGTTACGTCAACAAACTCGCCTTCAGCGAAAATGTCAGCCTTAAGCTCTTGTCCAACCTCGAGTGACCCGAGGTCAACACCGCGAATTTCGCGAACGTAGCGCTTAGGTGTTGCATTTGCCTTTTTGGCGTGACCCTGTTCAGGCTTGTTGGAGCGACTTTCCTTTTTATCGGAAAAGCCCAACTGCACTGCTTCATATCCGTCGATATTCAGGTCTTTCTTTTGCAGTACCACACAAGGTCCAGCTTCGATAACAGAAACCGCGATTACGTTACCTTCTGGAGTAAACACTTGAGTCATACCGAGTTTTTTTCCTAAGATACCTTTCAATGTTGACACCTCTTTTCTTTTCCTAGTTACTTAATGAATTACAATTTGATTTCGATATCTACACCGGACGGTAGATCCAAGCGCATCAAGGCATCCACAGTTTGTGGTGTCGGGTTCACAATATCGATCAAACGTTTGTGAGTCCGCTGTTCAAACTGTTCACGGGAATCCTTGTACTTGTGTACCGCACGGAGAATGGTAATGATTTGCTTCTCAGTTGGCAGCGGAATCGGCCCGGATACACCAGCACCCGAACGTTTTGCTGTTTCAACGATTTTCTCTGCGGATTGATCAAGAATTCTGTGGTCGTATGCTTTCAAGCGAATACGAATTTTTTGCTTTGCCATTTTAGTCCCTCCTTCTATCGCCCAATTTATTATCGGACATACTCCGTGAAAATTTTCTGACGTCGACCTCATGGCAAAGGGGCCGGGTGTGTCAGTAACCTCTCACATCATCGCAACGTCTCAGAACAACATTTATTATTATATCTAATAGGCGGCTATATTGCAAGAGCCATTGCAAAACAAATCACCTTTTCCAGAAAAAAAGTTTTAAAAAAACGTTTTTATCTGAAAATTGTTAATTACTGATTTCTGCGAGTTGAATTAGAGCCTCCATCTCCAGAATATTCACGGTTCTTTTATGCATAGTGATGATCTTCAGCGCTTCCAGCTTGTTCAGCTTACGGCTTAGGGTCTCGGCAGTAGTGCCGAGCATCGCCGCCACTTCTTTTTGTGCCGACGGGAGATCCACGGAATGTCTCAAGGCTTGCATGGTCAGAGCTGGATCTGGTAGATTCTTTGTGTACAAGTAGACCAGAAGTCGGGCTAACCGTTTTTCCACTTCAAACATATGAAGTGCCCCTGCCGCTTCTTCCGCCAAATGCAATTGCTCACTAACAGACATTAGAAAACTGAACGCCAGGCTCGCATTTTGCTCCAAGAGGGGAATGAAATCCTTCCGGTGCATCCGGCAGACCACTCCGCTCTCAATAATCTCCGCCGTTACATCATTATTTTTATTATGAAGAAGGGCAAACTGTCCGAAATAATCCCCTGGAAAAAGAAAGCGGACAATATGCTGCTTACCTTCTTTACTGTTCTTCGTCAGTTTGATAAGACCGCTCTTCACCACATATAAGGCTTCAGACGGCTCTCCTTCTCTGCAGACCTGGCTGCCCTTTTTATATGAATGGGATTCTGTGATTGATTCTATGATAACCAATTCTTCATCGGATAAGCTCCTGAATACCGGAACCTGGCGCACACAGGCATGAGAGCTGCACGTATTACAATCCATACATCCTTCCTCCTCTACTGTCGCTTATCCCACCATATCAATGATCAAAGCGCTGCCAGGTGACTGGACGCACAGATTTTCATAAAACTTGACCTATATCAAGGATTAAGGTGCCTGCTATCTATACAATAGGTACATAGAGAGAAAAGGAGTTGATGGGCTTGCTGCAATACACTTTTGAGGATATGCGCCAGATGAATAGAACAACTCTGGGTAATATGGTCCCCCTTGAACTATTCCGGACCATCCGTCTAATTGGAATGAACCAGGGATTGCCGTTAGGCGGAAAGGGAACGACTGTTACCATAGGCAGAAAGATTGGTGAGAGCCTGCCTGTCCATTCCGTGGAAGAGCTGCTGCAGATCTTTGAAGAGCTCAAAATCGGAATTCCCCGGATTGTTCATTCTGATGAGCGCAGGATTAATATTGTTGTTGACGATTGCTTCTGCAAAGGATTACCTTCGCTTGAAGATGAAAGAATGGTCTGTGATCTAGAGGGAGCTATCATTGAAGGTGCTCTATGCAGAATTCTCGGCCGTAAGGTTTCAGTGAAGGAGATCAAATGTAATGTCACCGGTCATGAACACTGCGAGTATGAAGTTAAGCTTTAAACAATACATTTTAATGAAAGCAGGGATTTATAATGGAAAAGAAAACATTAGCTGAGGCAGTACAGTATCAAGAGGAGCGCTTTACCAAAAAAATCATTTTCCAAAAAGGGGATAGTGTTGTATTCGTGCTAAACTTCATGCCTGGGCAAAAGCTGCCCATTCACAAGCACCCCGGAGCAGATGTCTATATCCTCGCCTTACACGGTGATGGTGCCATTCATGTTAATGAGGAAGAGTTCCCCTTCATCCAAGGAGAGACCATCTACATTGCCGGTGACGAGTCATTCGCTTATACGAATAATACTTCATCCCCGTCCAGCCTGCATGTCGTTCTATCCAAGCTGCCAAGTGCGGAATACGCGAAGGAAATCTAATTCATCGGCCATGCTATAAAAATAAAACAGGCCCCCTTCAAATGAAGGGGGCCTGACTTATATTCAGTCTATCCTAACGGATAGAGCCTGAATTATTTCTGGATGGAAGCTACGGAACCGGCACCAACTGTACGTCCGCCTTCGCGAATGGAGAATTTAGTACCTTCTTCAATAGCGATTGGGGAGATCAGGGAAACAGTTACAGTGATGTTGTCACCAGGCATAACCATTTCAGTACCTTCTGGCAGGTTGATGATACCAGTTACGTCAGTTGTACGGAAGTAGAACTGTGGACGGTAACCAGTGAAGAATGGTTTGTGACGTCCGCCTTCTTCTTTAGTCAGAACGTAGATCTGAGCAGTGAACTCAGTGTGTGGCTTAACGGAGTTCGGCTTAGCCAATACTTGGCCGCGCTCGATCATGTTACGGTCAACACCACGCAACAATGCGCCGATGTTGTCGCCAGCTTGAGCAGAATCAAGCAATTTACGGAACATTTCCACGCCAGTAACTACAGACTTCTTAGTTTCTTCGTGAATACCAACGATTTCGATTTCTTCTCCGACTTTAACTGTTCCGCGTTCTACGCGACCAGTTGCCACAGTACCGCGGCCAGTGATGGAGAATACATCTTCTACAGGCATCAAGAAAGGCTTGTCAGTCTGACGTTCAGGAAGTGGGATATATGTGTCGATCGTTTCGAACATTTCAACGATCTTCTGTGCATACTCGCCATCAGGGTTCTGCAGAGCTTCACGAGCAGATCCACGGACGATTGGAGTATCATCGCCTGGGAAGTCGTATTCGCTAAGCAGATCGCGAACTTCCATTTCAACCAATTCAAGCAACTCTTCGTCCTCAACCATGTCGCATTTGTTCAGGAATACAACGATGTAAGGAACGCCTACTTGACGGGACAGCAGGATGTGTTCACGAGTCTGTGGCATAGGGCCATCAGCTGCGGATACAACCAGGATTGCTCCGTCCATTTGCGCTGCGCCAGTGATCATGTTTTTAACATAGTCGGCGTGTCCAGGGCAGTCTACGTGAGCGTAGTGACGGTTAGGAGTTTCATATTCAACGTGAGCCGTGGAGATAGTGATACCGCGTTCGCGTTCTTCAGGAGCCTTATCAATTTGGTCGAATGCTACAGCAGCACCACCGTATTTTTTGGACAATACAGTTGTGATTGCAGCAGTAAGAGTTGTTTTACCATGGTCGACGTGACCAATAGTACCAATGTTAACGTGCGGTTTGTTACGTTCAAACTTTGCCTTTGCCATTTGAACAGTTCCTCCTTATTGTGGGGTCCATATATTTGAGCCGTCCGCCTATTTTCAATTCTAAGATGACTTAAGTGGTATACTCGGACGGCAAGTTAAAAACTCTAAATTATTCTCCGCCTTTATTCTTGGCTGCGATTTCTTCTGCAATACTTCTTGGAACTTCTTCATAGTGAGAAAGCTCCATTGAGAATACGCCGCGTCCTTGAGTACCGGAACGAAGTGTTGTAGAGTAACCGAACATTTCGGAGAGAGGCACCTTAGACCGGATAATCTGAGCTCCACCACGGGAGTCCATACCTTCGATCTTACCGCGACGGGAACTAAGCATCCCCATAACATCGCCCATATACTCCTCAGGAACAGTTACTTCCACTTTCATGATTGGCTCAAGCAGGACAGGTTTACACTTGTCTTTTGCAGCCTTAAGTGCCAATGATCCGGCAACTTTAAACGCCATTTCATTGGAGTCAACATCATGATAAGAACCATCTACGATAGTGGCTTTAACATCAACAAGCGGGAAGCCTGCGATAACACCATTTTTCATAGCTTCTTCAATACCCGCAAGTGCAGGAGCGACATATTCTCTAGGTACAGAACCGCCGACTACTTTACTTTCGAATTGGTTGCCAGTACCAGCCTCGAGAGGTTCGAATTCAACCCATACATGACCGTATTGACCACGTCCGCCGGATTGACGAACGAATTTACCTTCGACGCGAGCAGGCGCATTGAATGTTTCACGATAAGCAACCTGTGGTTTACCAACGTTAGTTTCAACGTGGAATTCACGGCGCATACGATCAATGATAATATCCAAGTGAAGTTCGCCCATACCTGCCAGGATAGTTTGGCCAGTTTCTTCATCAGTATGAGCACGAAGAGTTGGATCTTCTTCGGTCAGCTTACCGAGAGCAACGCCCAATTTATCTTGGTCGGCTTTGGTTTTTGGTTCAACAGCAATTTCGATAACCGGATCAGGGAAGTTCATGGATTCCAAGATAATTGGATTCTTCTCATCACACAGAGTATCGCCCGTGCTAGTATCTTTCAATCCTACTGCAGCAGCAATGTCACCAGAGTACACGATGGAAATCTCTTGGCGGCTGTTCGCATGCATTTGTAGAATACGGCCGATACGCTCACGTTTGTTCTTAGTAGCATTGACTACGTATGATCCGGACTCCAGAACACCAGAGTAAACACGGAAGAACGTAAGTTTGCCCACATAAGGGTCTGTCATGATTTTAAATGCCAAAGCTGAGAAAGGCTCTTCATCCGAAGAATGGCGAACCCCTTCAGTTCCATCATCATGATGACCAACAATAGCTGGTACATCAAGAGGCGATGGCAAGTAATCTACAACAGCGTCCAACATAAGTTGAACCCCTTTGTTACGATAAGAGGACCCAACAATTACAGGGAAAATCTTAACTTCACATACGCCTTTGCGCAATGCAGCTTTGATTTCTGGGATTGTTAGTTCTTCGCCTTCAAGGTACTTCATAGTAAGTTCTTCGTCAAGTTCAGCAACTTTCTCGATCAACTCAAGACGAAGTTCCTCAACCTTCGGAAGGTACTCAGCCGGAATATCCGTAACTTCAATGTTTTGACCCAGATCATCCTTAAACATGTGAGCTTTTTGCTCGATCAGGTCAATAATACCAATGAAGTCATTCTCTGCGCCGATCGGCAATTGAATAGCAACTGCATTCGCCATCAAACGATCACGCATAGAATCAATTACATTAAGGAAATCAGCACCGATAATATCCATTTTGTTAACATAGGCGATCCGCGGAACACTATAACGGTCAGCTTGTCTCCAAACAGTTTCGGACTGAGGTTCAACACCCTCTTTGGCGCTAAACACGCCTACTGCCCCATCCAATACACGCAAGGAACGTTCAACTTCAACGGTGAAGTCAACGTGTCCTGGGGTATCAATGATATTAACGCGGTTACCCTTCCAAGCAGCGGTGGTAGCAGCGGAAGTAATCGTAATTCCGCGCTCCTGTTCTTGCTCCATCCAGTCCATTGTAGCAGCACCTTCGTGAACTTCACCGATTTTGTGCGTACGGCCTGAGTAGAAAAGAATCCGCTCTGTGGTAGTAGTCTTACCAGCATCAATATGTGCCATGATCCCGATATTACGTGTATTTTTTAAGGAGAACTCTCTTGCCATGAAATGGATCTCCTTTCAAAATAGAAGTTATTTGAACGACTGCAATCCTACCAGCGGTAGTGAGCAAACGCTTTGTTCGCTTCAGCCATTTTGTGTGTATCTTCACGTTTCTTAACGGAAGCGCCTGTGTTGTTGGAAGCATCGATAATCTCAGCCGCCAAACGCTCTTCCATAGTCTTCTCACCGCGGTTGCGTGAGTAGTTTACAAGCCAACGTAATCCCAAAGCAGTACGTCTTTCAGGTTTAACCTCAATAGGTACTTGGTAGTTAGCACCGCCGACACGACGAGCTTTAACTTCCAATACAGGCATGATATTCTTGATGGCTGCTTCGAAAACCTCCATCGGCTCTTTACCTGTACGTTCTTGAATCAACTTGAACGAATTGTACAAAATGCTTTGAGCGACACCTCTTTTACCACCCAGCATAATACGGTTGATCAAACGAGTAACCAACTTGCTATTATACAATGGATCTGGCAATACATCTCTTTTAGTAACTGGACCTTTGCGTGGCATGGATATCCCCCTTTCTTATATGGTTATTATTCTGATAAGCTCATCTTATTTCTTGACTTTAGGACGTTTCGCACCATACTTGGAGCGAGCCTGCATCCGGTTAGCAACACCTGCAGTATCCAGTGCACCACGAACGATGTGGTAACGAACTCCTGCAAGGTCCTTAACTTTACCTCCGCGCAGCAATACTACACTGTGCTCTTGAAGGTTGTGTCCGATACCCGGAATGTAAGCAGTCACCTCAAGACGGTTCGTCAGACGAACACGGGCATACTTACGAAGTGCTGAGTTTGGTTTACGTGGAGTCATTGTGCCTACACGAGTGCATACACCGCGTTTCTGCGGAGCGCTCAAATTTGTAGCCTCACGCTTGAGGGCGTTGTACCCTTTTTGAAGAGCGGGAGATTTGGATTTTTCGATTTTGGCTTGACGGCCTTTACGAACCAGTTGATTAATAGTTGGCATGTTGTGCCACCCCCTTCCCGAAATGATAGTCAATTTACAAACACTAAGTCCACAGACCCAGGTGGTTCATAAAAAGACAAATGAAAAGTCCTTGCTGCCGAAGTGTACCCCGGTACAAAAACGTTCTCTTGCTGCTATTGTTTTAAGACGGCTGCCATCGCAGCACCAACTTCTATACCGCAGGCCTTGCCCAAATTCAGCATCGTGTCCACATATGTGACCTTCACACCTTGTTTGTTGCAAAGCATTACAATTCTGGAAGTAAGCCGTTGATCTCCGTCCTCTGCCACATAGACTTCTGCGGCTTGGCCCAACTCCACCGCCTTGACGGTTTGCTTGGAACCGATCTTGACCTGAGCATCCTGTAACCCTCTATCATCAGTCATGAAAAAACATTACCTCCGCTGAATAAGAATGACAAGACTACTCACGCACCTTAGACATTTTAGCATCCACAGTACATGATGTCAAGAATATCGACAATAAATTTATTAATAATCACAGCAGACAGCCGCGTCACGCAAAATTCTGCGTGACGCGAATACTGCTTGCCATGAGTATTTAATTATTCAGCCGGAACCGGCTCTAAAGCTTCTTCACTGCTTTCAGCATTTGGGTCACTGAGCTTCACATTGCGATAACGATTCATGCCAGTACCTGCAGGAATCAGCTTACCGATGATAACATTTTCTTTCAGACCCAGGAGCTTATCCACTTTACCCTTGATAGCTGCATCCGTTAAGACGCGGGTAGTTTCCTGGAAGGAAGCCGCAGACAGGAAGGAGTCCGTTTCCAGGGAAGCCTTGGTAATCCCGAGCAGTACCGGCTTGGCAACTGCAGGTTCATTACCGGCAAGAATGGCTTCCTTGTTAGCTGCTTCATATTCATGGATATCAGCAAACGCACCCGGCAGGAGATTGGTATCTCCGGCATCAATAATGCGGATTTTGCGCAGCATCTGCTTAATCATAACTTCAATGTGCTTATCATTAATTTCAACGCCCTGGTTACGGTATACACGCTGCACTTCTTGCAGAATGTAGTTCTGTACCCCGCGAATCCCTTTGATACGCAGCATTTCTTTAGGGTCAATGGAACCGTCTGTCAATTCATCGCCGGCCTCAATCTCCTGGCCTTCGCTGACACGCAGACGGGAGCCGTAAGTGATGGAATACGTCTTGGACTCTGCTTCCCCCTGGACTTCAATTTCACGGCGGTCCTTGGTTTCACGGATTTCCTTAACTACCCCGTCAATCTCACTGATTGTTGCCTGACCTTTAGGGTTACGGGCTTCAAACAGCTCCTGGATACGCGGCAAACCTTGCGTGATATCGTCTCCGGCAACACCACCGGTATGGAACGTACGCATGGTAAGCTGTGTTCCTGGTTCACCAATGGATTGTGCCGCGATAATACCGACAGCTTCCCCGATTTCCACGAACTTACCTGTTGCCAGGTTACGCCCGTAGCACTTCTTGCAGACACCGTGACGGGCACGGCAGCTCAGTACAGAGCGGATCTGCAGCTTGGTAATGCCGGCGTTCACGATCTCTTCAGCCTTATCCGAATCAATCAGATCGTTACGATGAACGATGATTTCCTTCGTTTCCGGATGACGGATAGTCTCAAAGGAGTAACGGCCTTCAATACGGTCGTACAGATCCTCGATAACTTCCTTACCATCTTGAATCCGGCTGACAGTGAAGCCTTTATCGGTACCACAATCTTCTTCGCGGACAATAACATCCTGCGCCACATCAACCAGACGGCGTGTCAAGTACCCGGAATCCGCTGTACGCAGCGCTGTATCGGCCAGACCTTTACGCGCTCCGTGAGTAGAGATAAAGTACTCGAGGACGGTCAGCCCTTCACGGAAGTTTGCTTTGATTGGCAATTCAAAGATTCGGCCCGAAGGTGTGGCCATCAGACCACGCATACCACCGAGCTGAGTGATCTGCGATTTGTTACCACGCGCCTTGGAATCCACCATAAGCATGATAGAGTTGAAACGGTCCATCGATTTGAGCAGCACGTTAGTAAGCTCATCCTTAGTCTTTGACCAAATTTCGATAACACGGTCATACCGCTCATCATTGGTGATCAGACCGCGGCGGTATTGGTTTGCAACTACATCAACCTTAGCTTCGGATTCTTTAAGAATGGTGACTTTTTCCTCAGGCACGATAACATCCGATACGGCAACCGTAACACCGGAACGAGTAGAGTACGTAAAGCCGAGTTGCTTAATTTTATCCAGAATTACTGAGGTCTTGGTAGTGTGATATGTCTCAAAGCAGCGGGCGATAATGAGGCCCAGATATTCTTTACCTACAGCGCTGGCTTCCGGAGCAGCCATGATCAGTTCGCGGACATCCGCACCCTTTTCATAGATAAAGTACTTTTCAGGTGTTCCCTGCAGCAGGTTGGTTTTGGTCGCTTCGTTGATATACGGGAAGCTGCTAGGATAGATTTCGTTGAAGATAATCTTTCCCACCGTAGTGATCAGCAAAGCATTTTGCTGCGCTTCTGTGAAGCAGGTTTTGCCCAGAGCTTTAGCTGGAATAGCAACACGCGCATGCAGACCGGCAGTTCCACGCTGATAAGCGGAGACCGCTTCGTTCACAGTACGCAAAATCATACCTGTTCCTTTTTCTTCATTGTTATCCATGGTCAGATAGAACGTACCAAGGACCATATCCTGAGAAGGAGTAACAACCGGCTTACCATCCTTAGGGTTCAAGATGTTACCAGATGCCAGCATGAGAATACGGGCTTCAGCTTGAGCTTCAGCGGACAGAGGAACGTGAACCGCCATCTGGTCACCGTCAAAGTCGGCATTGTAAGCCGTACATACAAGCGGGTGAAGACGGATCGCGTGGCCTTCTACTAGAATCGGCTCAAACGCCTGGATACCCAGTCTGTGCAGCGTGGGAGCACGGTTCAGCAGAACCGGATGCTCTCTGATTACTTCTTCAAGCACATCCCAGACTTCTGGACTTACGCGCTCTACCTTACGCTTCGCGCTCTTTATGTTATGGGCAAGCCCTTTGTTAACCAATTCTTTCATTACAAACGGTTTGAACAGCTCCAGTGCCATCTTCTTCGGAAGACCGCATTGGTACATCTTCAGGTAAGGACCTACTACGATAACCGAACGGCCGGAATAGTCGACACGCTTACCGAGCAAGTTCTGGCGGAAACGTCCCTGTTTACCTTTCAGCATATGGCTGAGCGATTTGAGCGGACGGTTACCAGGTCCCGTTACAGGACGGCCGCGGCGGCCGTTGTCAATCAGGGCATCTACTGCTTCCTGAAGCATCCGTTTCTCATTCTGAACGATAATGTCAGGAGCACCAAGATCCAGCAATCTTTTCAGACGGTTGTTCCGGTTAATTACACGCCGGTACAGGTCATTAAGGTCAGACGTAGCAAACCGGCCGCCATCCAGCTGAACCATGGGACGAAGCTCCGGCGGTATAACCGGGAGTACATCCATGATCATCCAGTCAGGCTTGTTACCGGAGTTGCGGAAGGCTTCAATGACTTCCAGACGTTTGATCGCCCGGTTACGTCGCTGGCCTTGAGCAGTACGCAGCTCTTCTTTGAGGAATTCCAGCTCTTTATCGATATCGATATCCTGAAGCAGCTTTTTGACGGCTTCCGCACCCATGCCAGCCTGGAATCCGTAGCCATATTTCTCACGGTAGCTGCGGTATTCTTTCTCGGACAGCAATTGTTTCTTCTCCAGTGGAGTTTCCCCCGGATCGGTTACAACATAAGATGCAAAGTAGATAATCTCTTCGAGCGATCTAGGAGACATATCCAGTGCCAGACCCATACGACTTGGAATACCTTTGAAATACCAGATATGAGATACCGGAGCTGCCAATTCGATGTGGCCCATACGTTCACGACGAACTTTAGCACGGGTAACCTCCACGCCGCAGCGGTCACACACAACGCCCTTATAACGAACGCGTTTGTATTTACCACAATGACATTCCCAGTCCTTTTGCGGTCCAAAAATACGTTCGCAAAAGAGACCCTCTTTTTCCGGTTTCAATGTACGATAGTTAATGGTTTCCGGTTTTTTAACTTCTCCGCGGGACCAAGAACGAATTTTTTCCGGGGAAGCGAGCCCGATTTTCATAAATTCAAAATTGTTAACGTCCAACAAGGAGCAACCCTCCTTAACCTATATCCTGATTTAGTACCACAGCCCTCTCTTGACGCTTAAGTCAACAGAGGGCGGGTCCTTTTGTATAATGAAATTAGTGGCTTGCTGGTGAACTACTCTATGCCGACTTCTGTGCCTTCCAAATTGAGGCTCAGCTTGTCGCCTGACGTCTCGTCCTCATCATCCAGTTCTCTCATCTCAATCTCCTGCTCGTCACCGCTAAGGATTTTGACGTCCATACCAAGCGACTGCAGTTCCTTGATCAATACTTTGAATGATTCCGGAACACCCGGTTCTGGAACGTTTTCGCCTTTGACAATGGATTCGTACGTTTTCACACGACCGACCACATCATCGGACTTCACAGTCAAAATCTCTTGCAGTGTATAAGCCGCACCGTAAGCTTCAAGCGCCCATACTTCCATTTCCCCGAAACGCTGTCCGCCGAACTGAGCTTTACCGCCCAGTGGCTGTTGTGTAACTAGGGAGTAAGGACCTGTAGAACGGGCATGGATCTTATCATCAACCATGTGCGCCAGCTTGATCATATGCATGACACCGACTGTAACCTCACGTTCGAAGCGTTCACCTGTACGTCCGTCATACAGTATGGTCTTACCATTACGCTGCATACCGGCTTCTTCCATCGTATCGAACACGTCATACTCACGGGCTCCGTCGAATACCGGAGTAGCTACGTGGATACCCAGACGCAGTGCAGCCATACCAATATGGACTTCCAGCACCTGTCCGATGTTCATACGGGAAGGAACGCCCAGCGGATTCAGGACAACCTGTACCGGCGTGCCATCCGGAAGGAACGGCATGTCTTCTTCTGGCAGAATACGGGCAACGACACCCTTGTTACCGTGACGTCCGGCCATCTTATCACCTTCAGAAATCTTACGCTTCTGGGCAATATAGACACGAACCAGTTGATTCACACCAGGAGGCAACTCATCGCCGTTCTCGCGAGTGAATACTTTTACGTCAACGACAATACCATCACTACCATGTGGAACGCGCAGAGAGGTATCACGAACTTCACGGGCTTTCTCACCGAAGATCGCGTGCAGCAGGCGTTCTTCAGCAGTCAACTCAGTTACACCCTTAGGAGTAACCTTACCTACCAGAATATCGCCGGCATTGATTTCCGCACCGATACGGATAATTCCGCGCTCATCCAAATTGCGGAGCGCCTCTTCACCGACGTTAGGAATATCACGCGTGATCTCTTCAGGTCCGAGCTTTGTATCACGAGCTTCGGATTCGTATTCCTCGATATGAATCGAAGTGTATACATCTTCCTTAACCAGCTTCTCACTCAGCAGGATCGCATCCTCGTAGTTGTAGCCTTCCCAAGTCATGAATGCAACGACTACGTTGCGGCCAAGCGCAAGTTCGCCCATTTCTGTGGAAGGTCCGTCTGCCAGGATGTCACCTTTTTTGACGATATCCCCACGTTTGGCCAGTGGACGCTGATTAATACAGGTACCCTGGTTCGAACGCATGAATTTGTGTAATTTATATTTAACGATATCGCCTTTGACTTCCTTGCCTTCAACTGCCTCAACACGGCGCAGCCAGATTTCATTGGCAGAGGAGCGTTCGATAATACCGTCATATTTGGAGACAATACATACGCCGGAGTCTTTAGCAGACTTATGCTCCATCCCTGTCCCTACAAGCGGAGCCTTAGGAATAAGAAGTGGAACGGCCTGACGCTGCATGTTAGATCCCATCAGTGCGCGGTTGGAGTCATCGTTCTCAAGGAACGGAATGAGCGCCGTTGCGACGGATACGACCTGTTTTGGCGAAACGTCCATGTAGTCTACGCGGTTGCTAGGCATGGTAGTGATGTTGTCTGAATCCTTGTTGTAACGAACGATAACCTGGTCTTCCTTGAAGGAGCCCTCTTCATCGATCAGTACATTCGCCTGTGCAACTACATAGTTATCTTCTTCATCGGCAGTCAGATAATCGATTTGCTCAGTTACCTTACCGGTCTTCGGATCCACCCAACGATACGGAGCTTCAATAAAGCCGTATTCATTGATGCGGGCGAAGGTGGACAAGGAGTTGATCAGGCCGATATTCGGACCTTCCGGAGTCTCGATAGGACACATACGGCCATAGTGACTGTGATGGACGTCGCGGACTTCAAAGCCTGCGCGTTCACGAGTCAGACCGCCGGGTCCGAGTGCAGACAGACGGCGCTTATGCGTAAGCTCGGCAAGCGGGTTCGTCTGGTCCATGAACTGGGACAGCTGCGAGCTGCCGAAGAACTCTTTGATGGACGCGATGACCGGACGGATGTTGATCAGTGCCTGCGGTGTAATCGCATTGGCATCCTGAATCGACATTCTCTCGCGGACTACGCGCTCCATCCGGGATAGACCGATACGGAACTGATTCTGCAGAAGCTCACCCACAGAACGCAGACGGCGGTTACCCAGGTGGTCAATATCATCCGTGTTGCCGATACCATGCAGCAAATTAATAAAGTAGCTGATTGAGGATATAATATCAGCCTGAGTAATGTGCTTAACCGATTTATCAATGTTGCCATTGGCAATCAGCTTAATGATACGACCCTCTTCGATTGGTGAGAATACATCAATCGTCTGAAGCGGAATGTCTTCGCTGTCCATTACCCCACCGGTTACACGGTAGTTTTTGGCAGCCATACTCTTCTCGAAATAAGGAATCAGCTCATCAAGCAGGCGGCGGTCCACCATTTGGCCGGATTCTGCCAGGATTTCTCCAGTAGACTCATCAACCAAAGGCTGTGCCAGACGCTGATTGAACAGACGATTCTTAATATGCAGCTTTTTATTGATTTTGTATCGGCCTACATTGGCCAAATCATAACGTTTCGGGTCAAAGAAACGCGCGACCAGTAAGCTCTTGGCATTATCAAGTGTAGGTGGTTCGCCCGGACGCAGACGCTCGTAGATTTCAATAAGCGCCTTCTCCGTTGAATCCGTGTTGTCTTTATCCAGCGTATTGCGAATATATTCATCATTGCCAAGCAGTTCCAGGATTTCAGCATCACTGCCGAAGCCCAGAGCACGCAAGAGGACTGTTACCGGGATCTTACGAGTCCGGTCGATACGGACATACATGATGTCCTTAGCGTCGGTCTCAAGCTCCAGCCAGGCTCCGCGATTCGGAATTACTGTGGCGGTGTAAGTTTTTTTGCCGTTCTTATCCACTTTTGTGCTGAAATAGACGCTTGGAGAGCGAACCAACTGGCTGACAATAACCCGTTCTGCACCATTGATAATAAAAGTGCCGGTTTCCGTCATCAGAGGGAAATCTCCCATGAACACTTCCTGCTCTTTAACCTCACCGGTCTCCTTATTGATGAGACGCACCTTCACACGCAGAGGAGCTGCATATGTTACGTCCCGCTCTTTAGCGTCGTCAACCGTGTACTTCGGTTCACCCAGGCTGTAATCAATGAACTCTAGTACCAAATTCCCTGTGAAATCCTGGATCGGCGAGATGTCCTGGAACATTTCCCGCAATCCTTCCTCCAAAAACCAATCATAAGATTTTTGTTGGATCTCGATCAGGTTCGGGACCTCGAGTACCTCGTTAATTCTCGCATAGCTCCGCCGAGTGCGTCGACCATACTGAACAAGATGTCCTGCCAACTTTACTCACCCCTCATGTCTACTCACTTAAAAATTGATTGCGAACCCTTGTTTGGACCCGTATAATGGAACCATAACAGAAGGATTCAGCCATAAATACAGAAAAGCCCCTTATCGAAATCTTTCGAAAAAAGAGCACATCTATTCACGGCCAAAATACTCCTTATCCAGTAGATTTGCCCAAAACGTGCGTATTATACGTCACCTGGCTACAGATCATGCGCTATTATCTATTGCCCCGGCGACCTTCGCCGTGACAGGAACATAGAGAACGGAATTCGCAAAAACCTGCCGTGCGGCATGCGCTTACCGGGCGACAATATATCACTTGACATTTCAGCAAACTAAAGACATGGAGCCTAGCTTAATACTGACATTTTATAATAATACCACTACGGACATCGCATGTCAATGAGTATTATTATTTATTTCTGAGCTTTTAAGATTCTATAGCCCTTGTCTTTCCCTACTTCTTCTACTACCGGGAACATACTCTCCAGCTTGGCAACCGCCGACGGCGCACCCTGCTTCTTCTGAATGACAACCCACAGACAACCGCCCTCATTCAAATGATCATACGCCTGTTCAAAAATCGCATGCACTACGGCCTTGCCGGCGCGAATCGGCGGGTTGGTTAGAATCACATCGAAAGTCTGCCCCTGCACTGCCGATAGCACATCACTTTCCATCACCGTAACATTGCGGATTCCATTATGCTGCGCATTCTCGCGGGCGAGCTCTACCGCACGGCTGTTGATATCAATCATCGTCACATGTCCCTTGGAAGCGAGATGCGCCGCACTAATCCCTATAGGCCCGTAACCACAGCCCACGTCCAGTACCTTCGCACCTTCCGGAATCTCCATCGCCTCAATCAGAACACGACTGCCATGATCAATATCTCCTTTAGAAAAAACACCGGCGTCGCTGGTAAAGCGGAGGCCTTTGCCTCTCAGCTCCGTATCGATGCTGCGTCTGTCATGACGCGCTTCAGGCTGCTGCGAGTAATAATGCTGCGACATACCATCCTCCCTTTCACGTTGAACTACATATCCCTGCAAGGCTCCCTTATAGAGCAACCCCCTTGAACAAGTTCAAGGGGGTTGCAGGAACCGGAGAGAATCACTTCTGCTCCGGGGCAGTACCTATTGAATCAACTTATTTTACTTCTACAACTGCGCCTGCTTCTTCCAATTTCGCTTTGGTAGCTTCGGCTTCTTCTTTGCTTACTTTTTCTTTGATTGCTTTTGGAGCGTTGTCTACAACTTCTTTAGCTTCTTTCAAGCCAAGACCTGTGATTTCGCGAACGATTTTGATAACGTTGATTTTGGAAGCGCCAGCGCTTGTCAAAATTACGTCGAATTCGGACTGTTCTGCTTCAACAGCAGCTACAGCGCCGCCAGCAGCTACTGGAGCTGCTGCAGTTACGCCAAATTCTTCTTCGATTGCTTTTACCAGGTCGTTCAGTTCCAGTACGCTCATGCCTTTAATTTCTTCTAAGATTGTTTCTTTGCTCATGATTGAACCTCCATTATATTTGAATTGGTTTGTGGTCTTGATTATGAAGCTAGAAGCAAAGGCTTACGCGCTTTGTTCTTCTTTCTCAGCAACAGCTTTAACTGCAAGCGCGAAGTTGCGCATTGGAGCTTGAAGCACGCTAAGCAGCATGGAGAGCAAACCATCGCGGGATGGCAGTTCAGCCAGTGCTTTCAGTTGGTCCGCATCGATAACTTTACCTTCTACAACGCCGCCTTTCAGTTTCAAAGCGTCGTTCTTCTTAGCGAAGTCATTTAGAATCTTAGCTGCTATTACCGCATCAGTCTCGCAGAATGCGATCGCTGTAGGACCAGTCAGGACAGCGTCCAGATCAGTCAGCTCAGCTGCCGCAGTTGCACGGCGAAGCAATGTGTTCTTCAGGACTTGAAACTCAACGCCAGCTTCACGAAGCTGCTTACGCAGTTCAGTCACTTGCGATACGTTCAATCCGCGGTAGTCTGCAACAACAGTGGAGACACTGTTCTGCAGTTTGCTAGCAACAACATCAACCGCATCCTGTTTTGCTTGGATTACTTTTGCATTTGCCAATTGTATACACCTCCTGAAAATTTATGTGACGGCGATCCTTCCGGAGAAACCGCGCCGTTCCTACGCAGGCATTAGAAAAGCCTCCGCAGATTCACGAAGGCTTGATAAAACGGAAGTTAGTCAGGCGAGCCTGGCACTTTTTGTTTCTATCACAACACCTCGGTAGGAAATTAAGCCCTACGGCACCTACTGTCTACGGTAAGCATATTCACATTTAAGATTGATCACCTTAATGTTCACAACTGTTATAGACTATCAAAGATTACTCTAGGAGTCAACCTTTAATTATCTGAAAGCAGCTGCGTTCACACGAGCGCTAGGTCCCATTGTGGACGAAATAGCGATGCCTTTAAGGTATACACCTTTGGCAGCAGCCGGTTTCGCACGGTTCAAAGCGTCCATAAGAGCTTTAAGGTTCTCGTTCAATTGTTCAGCGTTGAAAGACACTTTGCCGATTGGCGCGTGAATTTGGCCCGCTTTGTCAAGACGGTATTCGATCTTACCGGCTTTAATTTCTTGAACAGCCTTGGTAACGTCGAAAGTAACTGTACCTGCTTTAGGGTTAGGCATTAGACCTTTACCACCAAGCAGACGACCCAGTTTACCGACTTCACTCATCATGTCAGGTGTAGCTACGCAGACGTCGAATTCGAACCAGCCCTGTTGAATCTTGTTGATCATATCAGCATCACCAACAAAATCAGCGCCAGCAGCTTCCGCTTCCTTAGCTTTTTCACCTTTTGCAAATACAAGCACGCGTTGTGTTTTACCTGTGCCGTGAGGCAGGACAACAACACCACGAACTGCCTGGTCTTGTTTACGCGGGTCTACACCCAGACGAACTGCTGCTTCAACGGTTTCGTCAAATTTGGCAGTTGCCGCCTTTTTCACAAGCTCTACAGCTTCTGAAGGCTCGTAAGTCGCTTCGCTGTTAATCAGCTTAGCGGATTCTTGGTACTTCTTACCATGTTTAGCCATGAAATGTTCCTCCTTTGTGGTGTTAGCGGAAATTCCTCCCACATATTGCGGTCATGAACGACCGGTTCATCGAATACATATTAGTCTTCGATTGTGATTCCCATACTGCGGGCAGTACCTTCAACCATACGCATTGCAGCTTCAACAGATGCAGCGTTCAGATCGGGCATTTTGGTTTCAGCGATTTCACGAACCGCTGCGCGGCCCAGCTTCGCTACTTTTTTCTTGTTTGGTTCGCCGGAGCCTTTTTCTACTTTTGCAGCGATGCGAAGCAGAACAGCAGCCGGAGGAGTTTTGGTGATGAAGGTAAACGAACGGTCTTCAAATACTGTAATTTCAACCGGGATAATCAGACCAGCCTGGTCGGCAG
Source organism: Paenibacillus sp. FSL R7-269 (assembly GCF_000517865.1). Classification (NCBI taxonomy): domain Bacteria; kingdom Bacillati; phylum Bacillota; class Bacilli; order Caryophanales; family Paenibacillaceae; genus Paenibacillus; species Paenibacillus sp. FSL R7-269. The sequence goes on along the minus strand of NZ_ASPS01000013.1, from coordinate 21,552 downwards.
TACGAGCGTTGAATTCCTTACAGAATGCCATGATGTTGACACCCGCTTGACCTAACGCCGGACCTACTGGAGGCGCTGGATTCGCTTTCCCTGCAGGAATCTGCAGTTTCACCATTTTAATAACTTTTTTAGCCATGAGTGACACCTCCTTGCGTAAATAGTGGTATTCGAATGCTAAACAGCATTCTCCCACAAGAAACCCTTGTGCTTGTTATATCTTCTCCACTTGAGTGAAATCCAACTCCAGCGGGGTTTCCCGTCCAAACATGTTGACATGCACCTTGATCTTGCTTTTGTCTGCCAAAATCTCTTCCACGGAGCCCACAAAATTCGCAAATGGACCAACCATAATACGTACGGATTCCTTAATTTCGAAATCAATCTTCGCTTTAGGTTCAACCATGCCCATATGCTTCAGAATCTGTTCAACCTCTTCGGGTAGCAGAGCGGTAGGCTTAGAGCCCGAACCAGTTGAACCGACAAATCCGGTAACGCCCGGCGTATTGCGGACAACATACCATGAATCATCAGTCTGAACCATTTCGACCAAAACGTAACCAGGGTAAACTTTGCGCATGACAGTTTTTTTCTTGCCATCCTTGTTCACCAGCTCTTCTTCCATAGGAACAAGAACGCGGAATATTTTGTCTTCCATGCCCATGGACTCAACGCGTTTTTCCAAATTGGCCTTGACCTTATTCTCATACCCGGAATAGGTATGAACAACGTACCATCTTTTTTCCATATCAAGCCACCTGGGACCTCTCTAAATAATCGCTTCAATCACAGCGGAAATACCGATGTCCAGAACCCAGAAGTAAAGAGAAATAACTACAATTGTACCGAGAACGATCAATGTATAGTTTTTCAGTTCTTTACGGCTAGGCCAGCGAACCTTTTTGAGTTCACTCCAGCTCTCAGTGAAAAAGGAAAACAAAGACTTGAAACTACGTTTCACGCCGACTACACCTCCAAAAGACTATCTGGTTTCGCGATGAGGAGTTTGCTCGTTACAGAACTTGCAAAATTTCTTCATCTCCAAGCGGTCGGGGTGATTTCGCTTGTTTTTGGTTGTTGCATAGTTTCTTTGTTTGCAACTTGTACAAGCCAAAGTGATAATTACCCGCATGATGTGCACCTCCCGAAGACGTACTTCTAATCATCAAATTAGAAGACGTAGATATTGATTCAAAAAAAAGCCGCGAATTTAGGCCTACCTAAAACACTTTAGCATAATATCAATGTCTGTGTCAACGAAAGTTTCCCCCATCGCACTGGGTAATTCCGGGTGCTGTAGCCTTATGCCATAAGTCATCTTTGATCCTGCTTCTTCCTGTACCGCTAGCTGTCTTCCATAATCATTATGCTGCAATTCGCTTGTGTATAAACCTGCCATCCTCCAACGCTTCACCCGTCGTAAATTCGCTGTATCCAAATCTAGCGGACACTAAAAAAAGACTCGAGTCCCGAGCCTTCCTAGTCATTATATCATTAATTGTCACGCACTTCCAGATATCTTTCCAATTTACGTTTCACTCGCTGCAAAGCATTGTCAATGGACTTCACATGCCGCTTCAAATCCTCGGCAATCTCCTGATAGGACCGTCCGTCCAGATAGAGCATCAGAACCTTGCGTTCCAAATCACTCAGAATCTCAGCCATCTTATCTTCCAGTCCGATGAACTCCTCCTGGTTGATAATCAACTCTTCCGGGTCCAGCACCTGACTTCCGCATATCACATCCATCAATGTCCGGTCGGAGTCCTCATCATAGATGGGCTTGTCTAACGAGACATATGAATTAAGCGGAATATGCTTCTGGCGGGTAGCGGTCTTAATGGCGGTTATAATCTGACGGGTAATGCACAGCTCGGCAAAGGCCTTGAACGATGACAGCTTGTCACCCTTGAAGTCACGGATGGCCTTGTATAAGCCAATCATGCCTTCCTGTACAATATCTTCACGATCTGCCCCGATCAAAAAATAGGAACGAGCCTTGGCACGCACAAAATTACGATACTTGTTAATTAAATGCTCCAATGCGCCACTGTCGCCACCACGGAAGATCTCGACAATTTCTTCATCACTTATGAAATCATACTCGGACAGCATTAATTCCTTGAGGTCGACACTCACCAAGAATCCCCCCGGCTGCAACGCAAGACACATCGTTACTTCTCGAAATATAGGAACAGTATATATTATGTTACCTTACACCGTCAACCGGATTTGTCCAAAAACAATCTTCAATAACATATTATGTCATTTTCTTGTAAGGGCAACTGCTATTCCTGTCCTACTGTCTGCGCCAGTCCTCCAGCCGCTTACGCGTCTCTGGTGGCAGCTTGTCTTCCAGCGAGTGACGGGTCCCGCTTACGCTTCCCGGCTCGATGGCCTTCTTCACCTGCTTCTGGTTCTCCTCAATCTCAAGCCTCAGTTCCCTAGCCGAAATCCGGAGTGCCCCCTGGGCAAAAACGACATGCTGCTCCACAAAATCGCTAGTGGCTACCGAGATTTGTCTGCGGCGGTGCGTGAATTCCCCCACCAGCCGTTCGATGCATTCATCTGCTGTTTCCTTCTCCTTGGTGAAGAAGACCTGGATCTTCCCTTGTTCAAACGATCTGCCCAGTCCCGGCACACGGTAAGCATCGAATACAGCAATGACGCGCAGCCCGGAGAATGCCTGATAATCGGCCAGCATATCGAGCAGCCGGTCGCGTGCCCCCTGCATACCGGTCTGCGACAATGCCGCAAGCTCTGGCCAGCCGCCGATCATGTTGTATCCGTCCACGAGCAGGATATCGCGCCAGTCTGCCATAGTTATCCCTGTTCTTGGCGGCGGCGGATTACCTCGTACATGATTACACCCGCTGCCACCGAAGCATTCAGAGAGTTGATTTTCCCCGCCATCGGCAGCTTAAGCAGCACATCGCATTTCTCACGGATCAGGCGGCCCATCCCTTTATTCTCATTGCCGATCACCACGGCTACCGGTCCGGTGAAAATATCCGATCCGAACAAATTCTGATCGGTATCCACATCCGTACCGACTACCCAGACTCCCAGCTCCTTCAGCCGGTCAATGGTCTGTCCAAGATTCGTTACGCGGGCCACGGGCACATATTCGACTGCACCAGCCGAGGTCTTGGATACAGTGGCAGTAATCTGCGCGGAGCGGCGCTTCGGCACAATGACTCCGTGCACACCTGTGCAGTCAGCCGTACGCAGGATAGACCCGAGGTTATGCGGATCTTCGATTTCGTCCAGCAGGAGCAGAAACGGCGGTTCTCCCTTGGCTTCAGCAATTGCCAGAATATCAGCAACCTCCGTGTAGGCAAAAGGCGCCGCCTGCGCCACCACTCCCTGATGCTGGACGCCCGGTGCGAGCTGATCCAGCTTGCGCTTGTCCACATGCTGAATGACAATACCTGCTTTGCGCGCTTCCGCAACGATAGGTGCGGTCAGGTGCTTTTGCGCAGTTTCGGCGATCCATATTTTATTGATTGTCCGTCCCGCTCTAAGGGCTTCAAGCACCGAATGCTTGCCTGCCAGTATTTCCTCTTCAGTTCTCAATTCTTCCATATTCTTATCTCCTGTTCTGTATACTCACTTGGGGCGGTGCATCATATATTCGATACTGCTGTGAACAAGCTCCTGGATTCTCGCCTGTTGTCCTGTGTAATATAAATAGCCGATCATGCATTCAAAAGCAGTGGCGTGGCGGTATTCCAGTACATCCGCATTTTTGGGAATGCTCCCGGATTTGGCGTTGCGTCCCCGTCTGACCACATCCTTCTCTTCCTCGGTGAGCACCGGATCCAGATAAGCAAGAATGGTGCTCTGCGCTCTGGCGGAGACCAGCCCGGTCGCTGACCGGTGCAGATGCTGGGGCCGCAGATTGGGCAGCGAGATCAGATACTGCCGGACTGCAACTTCGTAAATAGCATCCCCTGCATACGCAAGGACAATAGGCGGCAGCAGGTGGGCCGGCTTGGAGGGTTCATACGGGAACCAGGCACGGTTCAGATCAAACAGCCCGTTCATTTACGCCGCCACCGCATTCCCTGTGGAGTATCTTCCAGCAGAATCCCCAGCGCATTCAGCTCATCGCGGATTTCATCCGACCGGCTCCAGTTCTTGTTCTTGCGCGCTTCCGCACGCTCCGCAATCAGGCGTTCTACCTCTTCGCTCGCCACTTCTTCCTCAGCCTCTACCGTGAGGCGTAGTACAGCGTTCATCTCGGCAAAAGCCTTCAGTAATGCGGCGAAGTCAGCCGGATTCGCCTCATGATCAGCAAGCGTAAGGTTCGCCAGGCTCACCCAGTCAAATACCGCAGTAATGGCATCCGGTGTATTGAAATCATCCTGCATCCGGGCATGGAAGTTGCTAAGGGTAGCGGCCAGACGCTCCGTAACCTGCGGACTTGCCTCACCTTCTGCCCCCTGCGCCGCCAATTCAAGGCGATGCTTCACATTGCCTTCGGCCAGAGCGATCCGCTCTACGCTTTTCTCAGCAGACAGCAGTGCTTCCTCGGTGAAGTTCAGCGGATTGCGGTAATGGCTGGAAAGCATGAAGTAACGTATAGCCCCCTGCTTAAAGCGGGCACGGATATCCTTCACAAGGAGTCCATTTCCCAGCGACTTTGACATTTTCTCGTCGCCGATATTCAGAAAAGCATTATGCATCCAGTAATTCGACAGCGGCTCCCCCGTCAGCGCTTCGGTCTGGGCACATTCGCATTCATGATGCGGGAATTTCAAATCCTCACCGCCGCCGTGAATGTCAATCGTCGTACCTAAATATTCGCGCACCATCGCCGAACACTCAATATGCCAGCCGGGACGGCCTTCTCCCCATGGACTGGACCAGTGCACTTCGCCCGGCTTGGCTGCCTTCCAGAGTACGAAATCCTCCTGGTTCTCCTTGCGCGAATCCACCTCGACACGGATACCGAAGCGCAGCTCTTCCAGATTCTGGCGGGACAGCTTGCCATAATTGGCAAATTTGCCGGTACGATAATATACATCGCCACCGTTCTCATACGCGTAGCCTTTGTCTTCAAGCTCCTTAATGAACTCGATAATCGTGTCCATGCTCTCCGTAACGCGCGGATTCATCGTCGCCGGCTTCACGCCAAGCCCGGCCAGATCCTCCTGGTAGGCGGCGATGAACATTTCGGCTACCTCGGCTACGGTGATGTTCAGCTCCTCCGCCTTGCGGATCATTTTATCATCCACATCGGTGAAATTTGTCAGATAGCGGACCTCATTCCCAAGCGCCTCCAGGTAGTTGCGCACCATGTCAAAAACAATGACCGGTCTTGCATTCCCGATATGCATATAGCCGTAGACCGTGGGTCCGCAGACATACATCTTCACCTTATCCGTCTCCTGCGGTACAAATTCTTCCTTTGTGCGCGTCATTGTGTTGTAAATATGCAAAGCCATTCTTGTCCCAACCCTTTCTATTGTCCCCGGATTCGTGAAATGCCGGTGCTCTTAAATTTCGTAATCGCCGATATATTGCTGGCTTTCGAGCCGCCGCTGTTCCTTCTTCTGCTTATCTTCAGCACCCATCTGTTCTCTTAGCTCCTCGATCTCCTTCTGCAGGAACTTGAGGGAATCAATCAGCGGGTCTGGCATCTTGGTATGATCCAGCCGGTCGGATACACGTTCCCCGTTACGCTTGACCACACGCCCGGGATTGCCGACTACCGTACTGTTGTTAGGCACTTCACGCAGCACGACTGCGTTAGAGCCGATATTAGAATTATCGCCGATTCGGAAGGAACCCAGTACTTTGGCACCAGAGCCGATAACTACATTGTTGCCGACGGTAGGGTGACGTTTGCCCTTCTCTTTGCCGGTTCCCCCAAGTGTAACGCCCTGATAGATAATGACATCATCGCCAATCTCGCAGGTCTCACCAATGACAATACCCATTCCGTGGTCAATAAACAACCGGCTGCCGATGACCGCTCCCGGATGAATCTCTACTCCGGTCATGAACCGGCTGATCTGCGAAACCATGCGTGCCAAGGTAAACCAGCGGCGTTTGTAAAAAGAGTGGGCCGTCCGGTGTGCCCAGATCGCGTGAAGCCCGGCGTAGGTGAAGACTACCTCGAACCTGCTGCGGGCGGCGGGATCATTGTCGAATACTGCCCGAATATCCGACTTGATATGCTTAAACATCGCGGTTCCCCTCTTCTTTGAGATGCTATATTTCAAGCAGAAACGGCTTTGCCGTCCTTTGGATGGACGGTACCGTTTCAGCGAGAAATAGAAGGATAATGGATAGCGTGAAACCTACACATTCTTATATTTCAACAAAAAACGCCCCTGCAGCATCATAGCTGCAGAGACGTTTAACCGCGGTCCCACTCTGCTTGAACATTGGTATATGTCAGAGCTGTAAACTTGCAGCCCCGTATCCGGTGTTCCTCTTGGTGTCTGTAACGGCGACAACCCGGCACAGTCTACAGCCCCGCACAAGGACGTTCAACCATGCAGCTCACAGGTGCATCTTCAGCGGCAGACAAATGAATAACTCCCAGCCTGCAAGGACGTTCGCCCTTAAGCGGTTATTCTCTCTGGTAATTGTCTGTATACGCCTACTTTTCCTGATCCCAGCTATTCTTATATTCTTCTATCTTAGCGAAAAGCCGCAAAACTGACAAGGGTCTTCTCCCCTTGTATGTCCTGCCCTAAGCGCCTTTGATTTGTGATTTCAGACGTTCGATCACCCGGCTGCGGCCGAGCAGCGCAATCGTTGCATTCAAGTCCCGGCCATGCATCTGTCCAGTAAGAGCGACACGAATCGGCATAAACAGCGCTTTGCCTTTGTGCCCGGTCTCCTTCTGCACTTCCTTGATCAGAACAGCCATATGCGGGGCGCTGAAATCTTCAGCAGCCTCCACTTTAGCCAGAAATGCGGACAGCACTTCAGGAACCTGGGCTTCGGCAAGCACCCCAGCCGCTTCAGTCTCCAGCTCCAGGTGGCTGCGGAAGAACAGCTCGGAGAGAGCGACAATATCGGACGCGGCGGTCATTTGTTCCTGGTACAGCGCAACCAGGCTTTCCGCCCAGCTCTGCTGCTCCTGACTGAGTACCTCAGGCAGACGGCCTGCCTTCTGCAAATGAGGAATGGCAAGTGCAGCAATCCGCTTAGGATCGGCATGCTTGATATAGTGATTGTTCAGATGCGCCAGCTTGTTCGTATCGAACACTGCCGGACTCTTCGACAGGCGGTCCGCCGTAAAGATCGAAATCAGCTCTTCCTTGGTGAAGATTTCCTCTTCCCCCTCAGGCGACCAGCCCAGCAGGGTGATGAAGTTGAACAGGGCTTCCGGCAGGTAGCCCAGCTGGTCGTACTGTTCAATAAACTGAATGATCGATTCATTTCGTTTGCTCAGCTTCTTATGATCATCGCCGACAATCAGCGTCATATGGCCAAAGAGCGGAGCTTCCCAGCCCAGTGCCTCATAAATCATGAGCTGGCGCGGGGTATTGGAGATATGATCCTCTCCGCGCAGCACATGAGAGATAGCCATCAGATGGTCGTCTACCGCTACGGCGAAGTTATAGGTCGGAATACCGTCCTTCTTCACGATGACGAAGTCGCCCATTTCTTTGCTATTGAACGAAATGCTGCCTTTTACGATATCATTGAAGGTATAAGTACGGTCTTCCGGAACAAGGAACCGGATGCTGGCCACGCGTCCCTCCGCCTCAAAGGCCAGGCGCTGCTCCTCGGTCAGATTACGGTGTTTGCCGGAATAACGCGGGGTTTCGCCGCGTGCCGTCTGCTCCTCGCGTTCGGCCTCCAGCTCTTCCTCCGTGCAATAGCAGCGGTAAGCCAGGCCGCGGTCCAGCATATCCTGCCAGTAAACACGGTACAGATCCAGACGCTCAGTCTGGCGGTAAGGCCCGTATTCGCCCCCTACATCCACACTTTCATCCCAGTCAATTCCCAGCCACTTCAAATACTTCAGCTGGCTCTCTTCACCTTCTGCAATGTTGCGCTTGAGATCCGTATCTTCAATCCGGATAATGAATTTGCCGCCCAGATTGCGGGCGAACAGATAGTTAAACAAGGCTGTTCTGGCATTTCCGATATGTAAATGTCCCGTAGGGCTCGGTGCGTAACGCACCCGAACTTGATCCGCCATGGGTTTCCCTCCGCTTCATATTGGTTAAAATTAGGTCTTTACTTACGCTAAAGCCATCTCACGATGATATCACATCTTGCAGCAGACAGACAATAGATTGGGCGGCAATTCCCTCTCCGCGCCCCGCGAAGCCCAGTTGCTCAGTCGTTGTTGCTTTTACATTCACCTTCGATACGTCAGCGTTCAACGTGCGGGCAATAATCTCCGTCATCTGCGGAATATATGGCGCCATCTTCGGTTTTTGTGCAATGATGGTTGAATCGATATTCCCCAGCCGGTATCCGCGCTCACGCGCAAGTGCCCATACCTGCTCCAGCAGCTTCAGGCTGTCTGCATCCTTAAACGCCGGGTCCGTATCCGGAAAATGTCTGCCGATATCCCCCAGTCCCAGCGCTCCCAGTATAGCGTCGCTTACAGCATGCAGCAGCACATCCGCATCCGAATGCCCCAGCAGCCCCTTCTCATAAGGAATCGTCACTCCGCCGATAATACACGGTCTTCCCTCGACCAGCTGGTGTACGTCAAATCCTTGTCCTACAGCAATCATCTGTGTTCCTCTCCCCTGCTTCTTACTGTGAATTCAGCGAAATCCAAGTCTTCCGGCGTCGTGATCTTAATATTCATGTAGCTTCCTTCTACAACTGACACGGTAATGCCGCTGCGTTCAGCCAGACTGGAATCATCAGTCCCGAGAAAACCGTCCCGCTCTGCCTCCTCATAGGCGGACAGCAGATCGGACAAACGAAAAGTCTGCGGGGTCTGAATCACCCACAGACTTCGCCGATCCGGCGTTGACAGCACCTTGCCTTCACTGTCCACCTGCTTAATCGTATCCTTAACCGGTACTGCAAGCACCGACGCTCCATCGGACTGAGCCCGCTCGTAGCAAGCCTCTATCTCGCTGTCCTGTACGAATGGCCGTACCCCGTCATGAACCATGACCCAATGAGTCTTAAGTTCCTCCAGTCCGCGGCGAACCGAATGCTGGCGCTCCGTTCCCCCGGGAATGACCGCAGCCACCTTATCCAGCTTGAAGGCTTGTACCCATTGCTTACAGCGCTGCACATCCTCTTCCCCGGTGACAAGCACAATCTCAGAGATCAGCTTATGCCGCTGGAACACCTCCAGGGTATGCACGATAATCGGCTTGCCCTGCAGCAGCAAATATTGCTTGCTCTCTGCCGTCCTCATCCGGGTTCCTCTGCCTGCCGCTACGATAACGACGCCAACACTGTTTGACATGCTTTCGGCTCCTGTCTTTCTTTCACGTATACTCCCATCATAACGTGTTTGGCTGGCATTTCCAAGCCCGAAAGGTGCTGCCGGAAGCCTTGACTGAACTTATTGTGCTTTTTCCAGAAGCTTCGGTTTGGCAAAAATCATCCGTCCTGCCGATGTCTGCAGCACGCTCGTCACCAGAACCTCCATCGTAGTGCCGATATAATCCCGGCCGCCCTCCACCACAATCATCGTGCCATCGTCCAGATAGGCTACGCCTTGTCCATGTTCTTTGCCGTCCTTAATCACCTGTACAATGATCTCTTCGCCCGGCAGAACCACCGGCTTCACTGCATTCGCCAAGTCATTAATATTCAGCACTGACACTCCCTGCAGCTCGCACACCTTGTTAAGGTTGAAGTCGTTGGTGACGACCTTGCCGTGCAGCACTTTCGCCAGCTTGACCAGCTTGCTGTCCACTTCCGAGATCTCCTCGAAATCCCCTTCATAGATCAGCACCTTGACGTCCAGCTCTTTCTGAATCTTATTCAGAATATCCAGCCCCCGGCGTCCACGGTTACGCTTCAGCAGATCGGATGAATCGGCAATATGCTGCAGCTCCTCCAGTACGAACTCAGGTATAACAATGGTACCTTCGATGAAGCCCGTTTTGCAGATGTCAGCAATCCGTCCGTCAATAATCACGCTGGTATCGAGGATCTTATGCTCCTGATTTCCGCGTTCCTCCGGTTCCGCAGAGCGCGCCCAGCGTCCGGTATTCCAGAGCGAAGCGAGCTCCTCCTTCTTCTCCAGTCCGATCCGCAGACCCATATAACCCAGGGCAAGCGTAGCAGCTACCTGCAGCAGCTCCCCTGCTTTGCCCAGCCAGGCCATAACGGGATACAGCAGCAGAGACAGCAGCAGACCTCCCGTAAGCCCCGCTGCGCTTGCAGCAAGCTCATTCATCGGGATACGCGAGCAATACGCAACCGCCTCCCGCAGTTTTGAACTTGCCCAATCCGCGCATAAAGTCCCCGCAATCAGAAAAATAATGGCACCCAGCACCGCACACAAAACGCTTCCTTCCATAGGCAAGCTATCCTCCAGTTTCCCAAGGCCTACCGGGAACCCTCTTTCTGCCGCGTGATATAGCGAATAACCGGACCAGGCTCCACATAACCCGGCAAGCATCAAAATCATCTTTTTCCACATAACCTCGCACCTCCTTTTATTCATCCATCAATCCTCTATACCTCACCAGTATGTTCCAATTTTTAGGACAATAATCCAGGGGGCCGTTATTTTTTCTGTAAGCCCGAAATTCCCGGTCAGCTCTCTTGCCGTAAACCTCTATTTCTGGTTGAAAATGAGGGAGACCCTGGCATATAATGAACTCAATTCGAACCCAGGGGTGAATGGAAAATGAGCGCACCAAGTTTACAGGCCTTTCAGGATCAAGTCTCCGAACTGCTGCTCCGTCACCGTAGTCTTCTGGATGTAATGTCCAAGAACGGACAGAGCAGTGCTTCCGTCAACCGGGCTGTCGTCAAAGCCATTACCGAATGCGGCTGCATTCAGCTGCACGCCACCAAGCAGGTCTTCGAGCCCACTCTAGGCCTTGAGCAAGCCAAAGAGCTTGCAGGGACTCATCTGGCAGGAGAGCTGTGTGAGAACTGCCGGGAGGTCATTGGCTCCGAGCTGGGCCGCGAGTTGTTCTACATGTCTGCACTCTGCAATTTGCTTGCTATCAATATGGACGAGGTTGTCGCCAAGGAATCGCAGAAATGCGCAACACTCGGGTTGTTCAACTTGTCCTGAGCAGACCGTCCGCGCTCTCCTTCATCCATTCCCCCAGCTCCGGGGGAACCGTATTCCTTATACTTCCCTTCCCGCAAGCAGCAAAAAGGCATTGCACTCTCCTGATATCAGGAAAGGCAATGCCTTTTGTACAAATATAAGAATTTATATGTTTCACGCAATAACTTATCCTTATATTTCTCGCTGAAACGGTACCGTCCTTCAAAAGGAGGGCTAACCGTTCTTGGAATGATATACCTTATCTTCCGCGCGTCTTCTGCGGCGGCGTTGCCGCCGAACCTTAAATAGTCCTAAGCTCTGTCTGAAGCCATACAAGGCATACAGCGCCAGCAGTCCAAAGATCAGCTTGGCAATCTGTTCAGGGAAGACCACCGCAACAGCTACAGCGATCACGATAACTACAGGTGCGCCTATAACCGCTTTTTTGGGAAAACCGATCTTCTTGAAGTTGGGATACTTCACTGTGCTGACCATCAGATAGGACAGCAGCAGGGTAGCCACAATCATGAATGGTGCAGATACATCCTTATGGAAAAGTGCAAGCGTGGCCAGAACCCCGCCCGCAGCAGGAATAGGCAATCCTACGAAATATCCCGGAATCCCCGGGCGGACATTGAACCGGGCCAGACGTAAGGCTCCGAATACAGGGAAAATCGCTGTGACTGTCCATCCCACTGCAGGATTCAGCTCCTGCAGACTTGTTAAATACATAATCAGCGCCGGTGCGACTCCGAACGAAACTACATCGGATAAAGAATCCAGCTCCTTGCCGAATTCACTCTCACATTTCAGCGCACGGGCCATACGGCCATCCAGCCCATCGAGCAGCATCGCGATAATCACCATGATAGCGGCCATGCTCAGCTTGCCGTCAAACGCCATCATGATACCAAACATTCCAAGCATCAGATTACCAATCGTAAAAAGACTTGGAATTGATTTTTGTATCATTTCTTCACCTCAATTTTCCTACTTGCACTGCATGGGACTGTAACATTACGTGATTGTATGGTATTTACATTTGTCTGTCAATAAGAACTTGTTTCTGGAGCCGCTTCAGCCCGTCCTGAATATTGCGTGCGCGGACCTCGCCAATGCCATCTACTTCATCAAGCTCAGCTATGCTTGCCGTCATCAGGTTAGGCAGCATTTCGAAGCGTTCCACCAAATTGTGAATGATTACATTCGGCAGCCTTGGGATCTTGTTCAGCAGGCGGTAACCGCGCGGAGTCACAGCTTCTTCGGAGGAAATGGCTGTTGAGGAATAGCCCAGCAGGCGGGCAATATGGTTGTCATCCATCAGTTCATCATCGCTGCTGCGCTTCAGCCCGGCAATGATCTCACGGATCTTCTCCTCCTGCTCTTCCCTGGCATAGTCTCTGTACAGCAGCCATGCTTCTTCCTCAGTATTTCCAACCAATTCTTCCATCTGCATGCTGATCAGCCGGCCTTCATTGCCAAGCTCGTTGATGTATCGCTTAATTTCCATTTTGATTCTCAGCACCATCTCTACGCGCTGAATCACACCGACAACCTCGGCCACCGTCACAATCCCCTCGTATTCGGAAGCGGACAGGTTGGTCAGCCCTTGTGTCAGAACGGCTTTGTACTTCTCCAGAGTCTGAATCGCCTGGTTGGCCTTGGCCAGAATGGCACCGATTTCCTTGAGCGCGTAACGGATGGAGCCCTGATACAGCGTAATAATATTCCGGCGCTGGGAAATGGAAACGACCAGTTTGCCGGTCTGCTTCGCTACACGTTCAGCCGTCCGGTGCCGGATTCCTGTCTCAATCGAAGAGATGGAGGAATCAGGGATCAGCTGCGTATTGGCGTACAGAATCCGCTTCAGATCCTCGCTCAGAATAATCGCCCCGTCCATTTTGGCCAGCTCGTATAAATAGTTTGGTGAAAAATCGCAGTTAATGGAGAAGCCGCCATCGACAACCTCCATGACTTCCGGACTATATCCGACAACAATCAGTGCCCCGGTCTTCGCGCGAAGCACATTCTCCAGTCCTTCCCGGAAGGGTGTTCCAGGTGCAGCCATTCTAAGCAGATCATTCATATTATCTAATGGATTATATTCTTTCATGTCCCTGTGCCCCCTAATCTAACGCAACCGCTAGTGCCTGTGCTACTGTGCTGACGCCTATAATCTGGATATCCTGCGGATGCTTCCAGCCCTTCAGACTCTTCTCGGGCATAATGACCCGCCGGAAGCCAAGCTTGGCCGCCTCTTTCACCCGCATCTCTGCGCGTGATACCCCTCTCACTTCACCGGTAAGCCCTACCTCCCCGAAGAACACATCATACGGCTTGGTCGGAAAATCACGGAAGCTGGAGGCAATGCTGATGGCGACAGCCAAATCCACCGCCGGCTCATCCAGCTTCACCCCTCCCGCAACGTTGAGGTAAGCGTCCTGATTCTGCAGGAACATGCCCATCCGCTTCTCCAGTACAGCAATGATCAGCGCCATCCGTTGATGATCCATCCCTGTGCACATTCTGCGGGGCGAAGGGAAATGTGTCGAAGCTACCAGCGCCTGCAGTTCAACAAGAACAGGTCTTGTGCCCTCCATGCTGGCTACCACCGCAGAACCGGCCACTCCAAGCGGGCGCTCGGACAGGAACAGCTCCGACGGGTTCTCCACCTCGGTCAGCCCGATTTCACCCATTTCAAAGATCCCGATCTCATTCGTGGAGCCGAAGCGGTTCTTCACCGCACGCAGCAGACGGTACGTATGATGGCGTTCCCCTTCAAAATAAAGGACACAGTCCACCATATGCTCTAACATACGAGGGCCGGCAATAGCGCCTTCCTTGGTTACATGCCCTACAAGCACCGTGGCGATTCCCCGGATCTTCGCAATCCGCATGAATCTTGTCGTACATTCCCGCACCTGTGCTACACTGCCCGGCGCACTGGTTACTTCCGGCATAAATACAGTCTGGATCGAGTCAATGACCAGAAATTGAGGCTGAATCTGCTCAATGGCTTCCTCAATGCTCTCCATGTTCGTCTCACATAGAACGTACAATTCCGCAGAGAGCGCTCCGAGTCGGTCGGCCCGCAGCTTGGTCTGCCGCACAGATTCTTCCCCCGAAATATACAGCACGCGCAGCCCTTGTGTAGTCAAGGCATGCGAGGTCTGCAGCAGCAGTGTCGATTTCCCGATTCCGGGGTCGCCTCCAACCAGCACCAGCGAGCCGGGTACAATTCCGCCGCCAAGCACGCGGTTAAGCTCCCCGATGCCCGTCAGAATACGCGGCTCCTTGTCACTTTCTATATTTATGATCGATTGCGCCTTTTCTTTACTCTGAAAAATAGGTGCATTCATGCCTTGTGTTTTGACGACGCTTTCCGTTTCCTCTACCATCGAGTTCCATTCCTGGCACCCCGGGCACTTCCCGAACCACTTTGGTGATTCGTAGCCGCATTCGGTACAGAAAAATTTTGTTTTAGGTTTAGCCATGTGCACTCCTTACCGTCCGAACTTGCTAAAATTGCGGATATTTTACTCTTATTCAAAGTTTACCATTTCTGCACACTGAACGGAAGGACACTTAAGATCTAGTTTTAATTTGCGTCTTCTTTTAGGCATGCCTGAGGGTCGGAAACAAATAAAGCTCCCGCCCCTCTATACGGAGGAGCGGGAGCTTTGTTTCATTTTCTGGAACAATTATTCAGTTTCGACTGTTTTCTCCAGGGAGACCTCGGCCGGCGCCTCAATGGTGGTTACGACCAGTTCGCCGTTCACCTCATCAATGTTCAGGGAATCGCCCTTCTTGATGTTTCCTTTGAGCAGCTCTTCGGAGAGGCGGTCTTCGATATGCTTCTGAATCGCCCGGCGGAGCGGACGGGCACCGAAGGCCGGATCATAACCCTCTTTGGCCAGGAACGCTTTGGCTCCGTCGGTAAGCAGGAAGTCTACATCATGCTCACGCAGACGCTTGCGCAATTCGTCGGACATCAATGTAACGATCTCTGCGATATGCTTCTCCTCCAGAGAGTGGAAGACGATGATCTCATCGATCCGGTTCAGGAACTCAGGCCGGAAGCTCTTCTTCAGCTCTTCCATAACCTTGCCCTTCATATTGGTATAATCGGCGCCTGCATCTTGAACAGCCGTGAATCCAAGCGTCGAATTCTTCTTGATTGCCTGTGCCCCGACATTGGAGGTCAGGATAATCAGGGTATTGCGGAAATCGACCACGCGACCTTTGGAATCGGTCAGACGGCCGTCTTCCAGCACCTGCAGCAGAATGTTAAACACTTCAGGGTGGGCCTTCTCGATCTCATCCAGCAGGACAACCGAATAAGGCTTGCGGCGCACCTTCTCTGTCAATTGTCCGCCTTCTTCATACCCAACATACCCTGGAGGCGCTCCGACCAGACGGGAGGTGGAATGCTTCTCCATGTACTCCGACATGTCGATGCGGATGACCGCATTCTCATCACCGAACATCGCTTCGGCAAGCGCACGCGCCAGCTCTGTCTTACCAACCCCGGTAGGTCCGAGGAAGATGAAGGAGCCCATCGGACGTTTCGGGTCCTTCAGGCCCGCACGCGCCCGGCGTAGAGCCCGGCTGACTGCCTTAACGGCCTCATCCTGGCCGATTACACGTTCATGCAGCAGAGCTTCCATATTCAGCAGACGGTCCGTTTCTTCTTCCTTCAGCTTACTGACCGGAATGCCGGTCCAGCTGGCAACCACCTGTGCGATATCCTCAGGTGTAACCTGGGAATCGGTGCGGCCCTGCTTTTCTTTCCACTGATTCTTCGTAGTATCCAGCTCTTCACGAATCTTCTGCTCGGTATCGCGCAGTGCAGCAGCCTTCTCGAACTCCTGGCTCTGAACTGCGGAATCCTTCTCCTTGCGGATATCATCCAGACGCATTTCGAGTTCCTTCAGATTCGGCGGAATGGTGTAAGAATTCAGTCTTACCTTGGAGCCCGCTTCATCAATCAGGTCAATGGCCTTGTCCGGCAGGAACCGGTCTGGAATATAGCGGTCCGACAGCTTGACAGCTTCCACAATGGCTTCATCCGTAATCTTCACCCGGTGATGTGCTTCATAGCGGTCACGCAGGCCGAAGAGGATCTGAACAGCTTCTGCAGGCGAAGGCTGATCCACCGTAATCGGCTGGAAGCGGCGTTCCAGGGCAGCGTCTTTCTCGATATATTTGCGATATTCATCAAGCGTAGTGGCACCGATGCATTGCAGCTCACCACGGGCCAGGGCAGGTTTCAGGATGTTGGAAGCATCAATTGCGCCTTCTGCACCACCCGCTCCGATCAGCGTATGCAATTCATCGATGAAGAGCACGATATTGCCTGCTTGGCGAATCTCATCCATAATTTTTTTGAGGCGGTCTTCGAACTCACCGCGATATTTCGTACCGGCCACTACAGAACCCATATCGAGGGTCATGACACGCTTGTCGCGCAGCGTCTCCGGAATTTCATTGTTGATAATCTTTTGAGCCAGACCTTCGGCAATCGCCGTTTTACCGACCCCAGGCTCACCGATCAATACCGGATTATTCTTGGTGCGGCGGCTCAGCACTTGAATGACACGCTCAATTTCCTTGCTGCGGCCGATCACAGGATCGAGGTTACCGTCCTTGGCATAAGCTGTCAGATCGCGGGCCAGGCCGTCCAATGTTGGCGTGCTGACGTTAGCCGGAGCTCCGCTGTGACTGGAGGTTGCTTCATTGCTCCCCAGGAGCTGCAATACCTGCTGGCGGGCCTTGTTCAGGCTAATGCCGAGATTGTTCAGCACACGGGCTGCTACGCCCTCTCCCTCGCGGATCAGACCGAGCAGGATATGCTCTGTTCCCACATACGTATGACCCAGCTTGCGGGCTTCGTCCATAGACAGCTCGATTACCTTCTTGGCACGAGGAGTATAAGCGATGTTGGTCGGTTGTTCCTGACCTCTGCCAATCAGCGTTTCTACTTCATCCTGTATCTTCTCCAGACCCAGACCAAGTCCGATCAATGCCTTAGCGGCAATGCCGTCTCCTTCACGAATCAGTCCGAGTAAAATATGCTCTGTCCCAATGTTGTTGTGTCCCAAACGTACGGCTTCTTCCTGCGCCAGCGCCAGCACCTTTTGTGCGCGTTCCGTAAATCTTCCAAACATCATATCTCCTGCACCTCCACGGATAATAAATATCTATAATTAATGTTGTGATCCCAGTGTCTCCCGGAGCAGCTTTGCCCGGTACATATCGCGTTCAGTAGGCGACAGCTCGTCACCGAACAGCTTTTGCAGAAAGCCCGGCTGAGTCTTGACATTCAGCTCATTGAGCACTGAAATCGAAGGCCCTTCCAGAATCCCCAGATCTACACCAAGCCGCAGATCGGAGAGCCGCTGTGCCGATTCTTTCAGTTCCATCACAGCAGCATAGGCCAGTATTCCGTAGGAGCGCTTGATACGGTCAGTAATCCGCAATGCGGAATCCGCCAGCAGGCGATCACGCGCATTCCGCTCATGCTCTATAATCTGGGTGACTACGCTGTGAAGATTCTCAATAATCTCACTTTCGGTCTGTCCCAGCGTAATCTGGTTCGAGATCTGAAAGATATTCCCTACTGCTTCGCTGCCTTCACCATAAATTCCTCTAACGGTAAGCCCCACCTGATTGACTGCAGATAAAATGCGGTTGATCTGATGAGTCATCACCAAGGCCGGCAGATGGACCATAACCGAAGCTCTTAGCCCAGTTCCCACATTGGTGGGACAGCTTGTTAAATATCCTCTGCGGTCATCGAAGGCGTAATTGACAGCAGCCTCAAAAATATCATCGATGGCGGTCGCCCTCACCCATGCTTCTCTGACCTGCAGCCCAGGGAACAGGCATTGAATGCGGAGATGATCCTCCTCATTAATCATAATGCTGACCGACTCATCCTCATTAAGAATAACTGCCCCGCCTTTGGAGTCATCCGCCAGATTAGGACTGATAAGGTGCTTTTCCACCAGCACTTTTTTGTCCAGCTCACCCAGCTCATCCAGTCTCAGCAGTTCAAAGCTACCGAAATCTGCAGAGGCATCGCCCTGAAATACAGGGGCAAGCTGCTCCAGCACCTCCTCCGACTGCTCTGCCGAAGCAAGTAGCGGGAACGGAAGATGCTCCAGATTACGGGCGATACGCATACGGCTGCTGATGACAATCTCTGAATGACTGCCGCCGCAGCGCATCCATTCACTAAGTGCTTGTTCGGTATACCGGAGACTTGACATGCCTGATCCCCCCTATATATCAAAGACTTTACTCTTGTGGAATTTCTTTTTCAAGCTTGCGGATTCTGTCCCTCAGCTCAGCTGCGGTTTCGAACTCCTCCTGCACAATACTCTGCTGTAATTCCTGCTTCAGCTCATCTATCTGGCGCTTGCACATAATCTGTGCTCCAGCCCGCTTGGGAAGCTTGCCGACATGTGCTGTACTGCCATGCACCCGTCTGAAGAGCGGGTCAAGCGTACTGTCGAAATACTTATAGCAGGAGCTGCAGCCGAACCGTCCCAGCTTGCTGAACTGTGAATAGGTCATACCGCAGTTTTCGCAATGCAGACCTTGCACACTTTGTGCTGCTGCTGATTTTCCCTTGCCCGAGCCCTCCAGGTCCAGGAGACCGGAAAGCAAGCTGTGGATAGAGAAGCCTCCCGCAGTTCCGGGAATCAGTTCACCCTTCTCCCGCGCACAGCTTTCGCAAATATGAAATTCCGTCTTCTCCCCGTTCACGATCTTCGTGAAGTGGAGTGTAGCCGGTTTGACGCCGCATTCCTGGCATAGCATGAGCGGTGTCCCTCCTTACCATTTGACAAATTATTTGCCCAATAAAGAGATTAGCATAGCCTTCATAAGCTTGGCACGAATCTCATCCCGGTACGGCAGATTAACCGTCAGGCATTCCCGGGAAACCGCAGACCGCATTAGACACGCTTCACGTTTGGAGAGGAATCGGGCCTCCTCCAGCTGATAAATCAGCCCTTCGGCAGAATTCTGATCCATATCATTCCCTATCGTGGAGTTCAGATGTGCGTATAGGGCCACATTCTGTGGCAGCTCATAGCGCTGAATCCGGATATATCCGCCGCCTCCGCGTTTGCTCTCCACCACATATCCCTTTTCCAATGTGAACCGTGTGCTGATGACGTAATTGATCTGTGACGGGACACAGGAGAACTGGTCCGCCAGATCATTGCGCTGAATTTCCACCGTACCTTCGGGACTTTCATGCAAAATATTCTTCAGATATTGTTCAATAATATCGGAGATATTACGCATCACTCATCCTCCAGTGTGTAAGCATTGGTTAAATCTGTGCTGCGCCAACGCCTGCCGTCAGAGACATGCTCTTAAGAATTTAACCCTGGCAATGCAATAAGAATCGGCTGCAAAAGCCTCTGCACTGCGCTTTTCTCTAAATGTTACATTCCTGAGAACGATATATCCGGCCTGCGTTGACTTTGACTTTCTTTGACTTTTTCATATTATAACATATTCTCACTGAATTCCAAGGGGTTACTCTTATTTTTTACTTTTTGGCTGTATTGTATTCCGGTTGCCTGCTTAGTTCCATGAATTGAGGCGTTATGTATAGGAAAGCTCCTCCGCTTCCAAGGGAAGGGGAAGAGCTTTTCTCTGTCAGAAAAAATCGAATAATGCCGTCTCGGCCTGCGGAATCAGCGCTTCAAGCCAAGCTGTCGCCTCAGCAGTCCCGGATAATTGTCCGTACTTTGCCGCCTGAAGCGGACGTTTATACCCCATCAGCAGCACAGTAAGCGTGCCGATACTGCATTCCAGGTCAGCCTCTGACCGCTCGCCCTGAATTTGGGTAAGCGTCGCCTCCCCCTGCTCCGACACCGTCCACTGCCACAACCCGTTGTTCCAGGACGCATGCTTATCTTCAATATAAAGCACCCGCTCCCGTTCACCCTCCGGCACATTGAAGCTCATGTTCTCCACAAAAGCCTTGGCATTGACGATACGCGCCATGAAGTATGGATAATTCTCCTGCGCAATCCGCGGATCAGGAAGGAGAAAGGGCAGAATATCGTCAGCAGGCACCAGCTTCAGCTGTGCAGCCGTAATCATGGAATCATGATTGGCAAGGAAGGTCCACAAGCCCTGGCGGGCAAGCTCGTTCCCATAGATGAACTCATCTATGACCAGCTCCTGCTGCACTATCTTATACAGCACATAACCTTCCGGGTCACCCTGCTCAGAATAAAACACACAGGAATGTGTATCGTCATCAAGCACACTTTCCTTCCACCAGGTCTCACTGCGCTGGAGAGTACCGTTATACCTCATGGCGAATTGGTCGTACAACTGCCGGAATACTGCAAGATCAGAGGTATCGCGCTTCACGCTGCCCTTAATCTCTGTCTTATGCGGGAACTTCCCTACCGGAAGAGTGTACTTCTTATATTCACAATAGATCTCCCAGCCGAATTTACGGTAAAAGGGAATCAGGAACGGATGCAAAAAGGACAATGTCTGACCGGCTTCGTTCATTGTCTGGAGCGCATGGGTCAGCAGATGGGCAACATACCCCTGCCGGCGCTTCTCCGGCCAAGTAGCTACACCGGCGATGCCCCCCATAGAAACGGGCTTGCCTTGTATATATACCTGTAACGGAAGAAGCGTCAGCTTCGCACCGATGCTGTTCCCTTCAAAAATCGCCCAGGTTTGTTCCGGTTTGAAATTCTCCTTGGCGTGTACTCTATCTTCTGCAGAAACCTTATACTTAAAAGCATATTCGGACAAGCTCAGGCTGTCCTCAAATTCTCCGGCACGTAATTGCCTGATTTCCATTCTGTTCCCCCCGTTACATTCCATAAATTAGCTCCAGATATTTGCTTAATAGAGAGTATAACAAGCCAAGCCGCCAGATGCTAATAAAGGCAAGCCATCAGCTGCAAAAATAATAGTTATCCACAGCTTTTGCACAGCAAAGCAAAAAACCGGAAAGAGTTACTTTCCGGCTTAAAAGAGTTATCCACGATTACATTTTATCTATCCACAATATTCACTTTTTATCCACAAAATCGGTGTATTACTTATGTTTTCGCTTGACTCATCCACAATATTATGCGTGATGTCCCCATAATCCGGGCATCATTCTGTTCCTGTAAAGGTATCCACATGTGCGCAACTTTTCTGTACTTACTGAAATCTATCCACAGCTTTTCCACAGCCCTGCCTGCACGCAAAAAAACCACTGTCGATTGCTCAACAATGGCTCATTCGCTTGGCAACGTCCTACTCTCCCAGGACCCTTCGGTCCAAGTACCATCGGCGCTGGAGGGCTTAACGGTCGTGTTCGGGATGGGTAC